>NZ_JBHXTL010000031.1:0-74317 GCF_042677365.1 Kitasatospora sp. NPDC127116 | reverse complement strand
GCGCCACCGCGGCCCGGCGGGGCGCACGCGCCCGGGGCGCGTGGTCGATGGCGCGCCATCGACCACGCGCGGGCGCGGCGGACGGACCCGGGGTCCGGTCCTGGTGCGGGCGCCGCGGAACGGGCCCGCCCGCACCAGGACCTCGGGCTCAGGCCTCCACGCCGTAGTACTGGGCGAGGAACCCGATCACGTCGTCCGCGTGCGGGAGCAGCTCGGGCAGTTCCCGGGCGAGCGTCGTGCGGGTGGCCTCGGCCAGTTCGGGCAGTCCGGTGGCGGCGGACTTCACGTACGGGTCGAGGCGGCGGACGAGTTCGTAGTTGCTCTCCACGTCCAGCTGTCGCATGGCCTTCTCCAGCGCCGGCGCGTCGGCCGGCGGGATGTCGGGCAGGACCCGGCTGACGAAGGTGACGCGGTGCAGGACCCGCCAGCACGGCGGCTTGCGGTCGGCCTGTCGGGCCTGGCGCAGCGCCGCCGCGTTGGGGTCGTGTCCGTTCTCCAGCCAGACCGGGTCGACGACCTTGTGGAAGAAGCTGTCGAAGTGTTCGCTGTCCTCCCCGAGGTAGAAGCTGAGGAAGCGGTAGGCGTCCACCTTGCCCGGCACCTTGACGGGGTTGCCGTCCCGGTCGAAGACCGGGTTGCGGTCGGTGTCGTAGCTCTGCAGGTTGCCGCTGGGCGCGACCTCCACCTCCAGTCCGAAGGAGCGGGTGGCCTCCTTGCCGCGGGCCCGGGTGGCGGTCATCCCGCCGCCCACGGAGGCGTCGAGCTGGGCGCCGACGCCGATGCCGGCGATCTGGAAGGAGGTGCCGATCGAGGTGCCCACGGAGCCGGAGAGCGAGTACGAGCCGGCCGTGGTCTCGCTGACCACGTCGGTGGTCTCGGTGGTCTCGGCGAAGAAGCCCCCGGCGGCCGTCCACACGTAGGTGTTGACCAGGTCGCGCCGGGAGAAGCCCTGTCCGGTGGCGCTGTCGGCGGTGTCCCGGCCGCGGGCCGGCGAGGCGTCCGCGCCGATGGCGCCGCCGAGCACCCGGCCGGCCCGCTGGGCGAGCGGGTCGGGGGCGTGGGTCTCGGTGGAGACGCTGTCGTAGTAGCTGTGCAGGCGCTGCTGGTCGCGCTGGATGCGGCGCTTGAGCGCGTACGCCTCGCGGGGCTTGAAGTAGCTGTACTCGCCCCGGTCGCGGGCGCCCCGGTAGTCCGGGTCGGCGACCTTGCCGCGTTCGTCGAAGCCGACGGTGCCGTCCAGGGTGCCCTGCTTGGTGTAGCGCGGGTTGATCGGGAAGGGGACGACGTTCCAGTCCTTGGGGATGTCCGGGTTGGGCTGGATGCGGTAGGCGACGAGGGAGCCGGTGTGCGCCAGGCGCAGCGCGAAGACGTCGGCGGTCTGCGACTGGACGACGGCGAAGCCGGTGTTGGCCGGGACGTACCGCCGCCCGGCGGTGGGGTTGAGCACCCGGCCCGGGTCCTCCCAGTGGCCGGTGAGCGCGACCTTGGTGGTCCGGGCGGTGTTCTCGCCCTGGGAGACGGAGGTGTCCTCGGCCCAGCTGTTGGAGAACTCCAGGTTGCCGCGCACGCTCGCCGAGACGCCGCCCTTGGCGATGGACTTGGCGATGCCGAAGCCGAGCGGGGCGGTGATCATCCAGACGTCGACGTCGACCTCGTTGGAGAGCGCGAAGCCGAAGGCGGCGTCCACGCTGCGCTCCTTGGCGGAGGACAGCGAGCGGACGACCTGTTCGGCCTCGGTGAGTTTGACGGTGGAGGCGCCCTCGAAGGTGTCGCTGCCGGGGTCGGTCAGGCCCGCGGTGAGGTTCTCCGAGGGGATCGGCGGGGCGCCCTCGACGTAGCCGATCAGCTGCGGGTCGAACTGGATCTGGCTGACCCATTCGCTGACCAGTTCGCCGACCTTGTAGCCGGTGATCAGGTGCCAGCGGCCGTCCTGGAGGTAGCTGTAGGCGCGCTTGAGGACGCCGAACGCCTCGCCGCGCGAGCCGTACTGCATGTCGGCGTACTCGGCGACGGCCGGTGCGGCGCCGATGCTCTGGTGGAACGGGGTGCGCAGGCCGGCCAGGGCGGAGCGGACCTGGGCGGCGTCGTTGGAGACCGGCGCGCTGGACAGCACGGTGCGCGGGCGGGTGGCCTCCGGGCCGAGTTCCAGGTGGTTGCCGCGCAGGCCCTCGTCGCGGACCTGGGCGGCGCCCGCCTCGGTGGAGTCCCGGTCGAACGGCCAGTAGGCGACCAGGTCCTCCTTCTCGCCCTTGAGCCGGGTGAACAGGTTGTCCAGCAGCTGCTCGTGGGTGCGGGCGGTGCGCCAGATCCGCACCTCCTCCAGCACGCCGGCGAACGCCTCGGCGGGCTTGCCGTCCTTGAGCACGGCGCCCAGGGTCAGCTGCGGGTCGCCGGCGGCGGCGAAGGCGGTGGTGTCGGGCAGGCCAGGGGTGCCGTCCGGGTCGCAGGCCACGGCGACGCCGTTGCGGTACAGGCGGAAGACGCTGCCGCGCGGGTCGGGGTTGCGCACCCAGCGGGCGCCGCGCAGTCGGGCCGGGTGCGAGCCGGTGGCGTCGGCCGTGGTGCCGCCCGCGTTCTCCTCGAAGCGCCAGTGCGCGACCAGGCCGCGGTCGCGGGCGGTGACGGGGGTGCCGAGCCGGGCGGCGTCCCGGGCGGCGCCCCAGATCCGGACCTCGGCGAGCACCCCGGTCAGCTGCTGGACGGTGGCGCCCTCGCGGGCCCGGCCGAGCTCCAGCGGCGCGTCGTTGCCGCGCGGCCCGGAGCCCTCGTAGCGGGCGGCGCCGATCTCCCGGCCGTCCAGGTGGAAGCGGATGTCCTGCCACTCGCGCACGGCGAGCGACTCGACCAGCTCGACGCTCCGGGTGACCGGCTTGCCGTCGGCGCCGGTGGCGGTGATCTGCTGGGTGCCCTTCTGCTCCTGCATCGAGCGGCCGCCCTTGCGGACCACGGCGATGCGGTGGAAGCGCCCGGCCGTCACGCCCTCGGTGGAGGTGAAGCGCACGGCGCGGCCGTCGGGCTCCTCGAAGGCGAACTCCAGCCGCCCGTCCGGGAGGACGGCCAGCCGGTACGGCACGCTGCCGCCGACGCCGTCGGCGGTGCGGCCCTTGGAGAGCAGGCCCTGGGTCTCGCCGAGCCGGTCGACGCGGGCGAACACCTCCAGGGTCAGGTCGTCGGCGATGTCCAGCGCGTCGTCGTCCGGGACTTCGAGGTGGGCGTCGCCGGTCAACTCGACTGCCCAGGACTGCTGGTAGGCCAGGGCGAGGTGGCTCCACTCGCGCAGCGGGAAGGTCTCCCGGCTGACCACCCGGCGGTCGCCGACGGCCGCGACGGCCCGGTAGCCGCCGTCGGCGACCGGTGAGCGGGCCGGGACGGGGGTCGGCATGCCGCGCAGCTCGGCGTCGCGGTTGTTGCCGGAGCGGTCGGCCAGGACGGGCTGCGCACCGGAGGCGGGCGCGGAGTACGTCCAGTAGCCGAGCAGTCCGGACTCGGTGCCGTTCAGCCGCTTCCCCTGGTCGGCCCGGAGCTCGTCCCCGCCGCGGGCCCTGGACCAGAGCCGGACCTCGTCCAGCCGGACGGAGGCGAACTCGCGGGGCCAGCAGAGCACGGTGCCCAGCGAGAGGCGGCCCTGCCCGCGGTACGGGGCGTTGGCGGTGCGCCGGGCGATCTCCCGGCCGTCCAGGTGGATCACCTGCTGGCGGGTCTCGCGCTGGAAGACGCAGGCCCAGTGGTGCCACTTGGTGTCGCCGAACACCTGGGTGGTGTCCAGGTCGTCGCCGTAGAAGGCGAAGGTGAAACGGCCGTTCGAGCGGAAGCCGATGTGCAGGCTCTCGTCGGCCCGCCCCTGGTCTCCGCTGTGGCCGAGCACGAAGTGGTCCCGGGAGTCGATCATGGTGCGCTGGGCCCAGAACTCCACCGTGAAGTCGCCGTCGCCGAAGCCGAAGGCACCGGGCACCACCGCGGCGTCGTCCGTGCCGTCGAAGACCAGCCCGGACGTCCCCCGGGTGCCGAGCAGCCCGAGGCCGTACGGGGTGTCCCCGGCGTTGGCGTGCAGCAGCCGCACCGGCCCCTCGACCCGCTCCGGGTTGATCCAGGTCTCCAGGGTGAGGTCGCCCGGGGTCGCGGCCCGGGGCAGCTGCCCGGCGGGCAGGGCGAGGAAGCGGCCCTTGCCGTCGAAGGCGTAGGCGCGGCCCGGCATGTCGGCCCGCCAGCGCCCGCTGTGGCCGCGCACCAGCCCGTCCGCGCTGCCCAGCGGCAGTTCGGCCAGGCCGCCGGGGTCGACGGTGATCAGCCGGGAACCCTCGGCGAGGGTGCTGCCGGGCTGCGAGGACTCGGACCAGCGGTGGTCGTAGCGCACCCGCTGCACGCTCATCCCGGGCGTCAGCAGGGTCGGCTCCGCACCCGCGCCCAGGCGCAGCGACTTCGACCCGGCCGGGTGGCTGCCGTCGAAGCGGAAGCCGTGGCCGCCGACGGTCACGAAACCGGGGCCGGCCAGCGGGGCGAGGGTGCCCTCGGTGAACTGCACCACGTCGCCGTCGATCCGCAGCACCGTGCCGATCGTGACGGGCTGCTCGGCCGCGCCGTTCACCACCGCGGCGAAGTCCTCGGCCCGGCGCGGCAGATGGGACCACTTCTCGGTCTGCCCGTCGTGCCGGATCGTCAGGGTGACCTGCGCCGGCCCGTCCCCGGCTTCGACGGTGATCCCGGTCGGGCCGAGATCGGTGGCCGCGTCCCGGGCCGTGAAGGAGACCGTCCGTCCGCCGGAGGGCAGCTGCCGGGAGGAGCGCAGCACCTGGGTGTCGTAGTAGGCGGCGAAGAACTGGCCGTTCCCGCCCCGGAAGTAGAGCACCACGTTGCCGGTGGCGCTGTCCAGCAGGAACGGGCGGTCGGCGGCTCGGGCGAAGCCCAGCAGCGCGCCGGACCCGCTCAGCCCGGTGCGGTCGACGGTGAGCTGGGGCACCGGCAGGGCGATGTCGTCGGAGCCGCGCACCCCGCCGGTGAGCCGGCCCAGCTCCTCCTGCTTGGCCGCGAGTCCGGCCTGCTGGGCGGCCAGGTCGCGGCGCAGCTGGGCGAGCCGGTCCTGCTTGACGGCGAGCAGTTCCAGGCGCCGGCCGAGTTCGGAGATCCGCTGGTTCAGCCGGTCGGTGGCGGGGCTGGTCCTCAGCGAGCTGTCGATCCGCTCCAGGGCCAGGACGCCCTCGCCGGAGGCGTTCGCCGTCGAGTAGTCGTACTGGACGATGCGGTCGCCCTGACTGTCCCGGGCGGCGACCAGCCTGCTGCTGCGGCGCACCACCAGGCCGGTGCCGTTCCAGGTGTCGAGCGCGAAGTGGGTGGAGTCGTTGTCGGCCTCCCGGTCGTACTGGATGATGCGGGCGTCGTTGCCGGTCTCACGGCCCGCGACGTTCATGTCGAGCCCGGAGTTGGCGTTCCGGACGAAGTAGCAGGTGACGCCGTTGAGCGTGGTGCCGGTCGGCTCGAAGGTCCAGATCGTCGACGCGGCCTGCCGGTCGGCGGTGCGCACCAGCGGGGCGACGGCGTCCTTGCGGTTGCCGTCCACCGCGAGGTACTGGTCCTTGCCGTCCCTCTGCAGCTTGAACCGCAGCCGGTAGCGCCAGTTGGTGACGTCGTTCTCCAGCGTGGCGCGCGCCTCGGCCCGCTGGCGCTCGATGTCCGGGATCTCCGCGGTCTCCAGCTGGAGGCGGGTGATCTCGGCCTCGGTTCCCGCGATGTCCCGGGTCAGCCGGGCCACCTGGGCGTCCACCTCGCCGGCCGCCTCCACGTTCCCGCTGGACTCCGGAGCGGCCAGCACCGGCAGGGCCAGTTCCTCCGGGACCTGCGCCAGCCGGCCGTCCCGGCCCACGCCCAGGTCCACGGTGGCGACGTAGGCCTCCTCGGTGGCGGCGCCGGTCACCGGGTCGGGCCCGCCGGTGGTGCAGGCCAGCAGCACCCTGGCCTGGCGCTTGACCGGCTTGGCCGTCCGCTCGTAGCCGGCCGGCGCGGTCTCCTGCTGGTGGTGCAGCAGCGCGGACAGGCCGGAGACCACCCGGCGCCCGGTGAAGGCGAAGCTGCTGCGGCTCACCCCGGGGTCCTCGCCGACCGGGGCCTCGGAGGTGACCCAGGCGGGTCCGCCGCTCAGCGCGGCGTGCCGGGCGTGGTCGGTCTGGTCGTGCAGCGTGGCGCCGGAGCCCTCGTCGAAGCGGTAGTAGGCGGCCAGGCCCGGCTCGTTGCCGATCAGGCGCCGGCCGCGGTCGGCGGCGATCTCCGCGCCGCCGCGCGGGCGGAGCCAGATCCGCACCTCGTCCAGTTCCGCGCGCCCGAACGACCGCGCACCACGCCCCAGGGTGAGCCCGCCGAGGCCGGCGTACGGCATGTCCGTGGTGCGGCGGCCAAGTTCGACGCCGTCGCGGTAGACGATCTGCTCGCGGGTGTCCCGGACGAAGACGCAGGCCCAGTGGTGCCAGTCGGTGTCCGTCCAGCGCTGCGGCAGGTCCAGGTCGTCGTGGAAGAAGGCGAAGGTGAAGGTGTCGTCCGGGCGGAAGCCGATGTGCAGGGTGCGCAGCCGGACCCCCTTGGAGGCGCCGTGGCCGATCAGGAAGTCCTCGCGGCCGCCGGTGGCGGTGCGCCGGGCCCAGAACTCCACCGTGAAGTCGCGGTCGGCCAGGTCGAGGGCGCTGCTGGGCAGTTCGGCCACGTCGTCGACGCCGTCGAAGCGCAGCGCCGTCCCGGCGCGGCCGCCCTCGCCCGCCGCGGGCACCAGCGGCCTGCCGGTGAACGGGCAGGTGCCGGGTGCGCCCTCGTGGACGGCGCTGCGGTAGCGCGGGTCGGGGCTGGTCCAGGCCTGGGTGCCCTGGGTGTTGAACAGGCCGTCCCTGCTGCGCTCGACGCTGAAGCCGTCGATCCGGCCGGTGGCGTCGTTGTGCGCGAAGACCTGCCAGCGCTCCCGGCCGTGCACGGCGGTGGGGACCAGCAGGGCGGTGAAGCGGCCCTCGGAGAGGTTGCGGACGAAGGACAGTTCCTGGGTGGGCTCGACGAACGGCTGCCCCTCCATGTCCTGGGTGCCGAGGCTGTCCTTGGCGGAGTCCGGGCGGCCCTTGTGCCGGCTGCGCCGGTAGCGGACCTCCAGCACCGGCTTCAACTCGCCGCCGGCCAGGACGAAGCGGTCGCACAGCAGGGTGGCGTCGACCACCGGGACCTTGGCCTCGCCGCCCTTGGCCAGGTGGTCGGTGCGCGCCGGGTCGCCCGAGGAGCCGGCGCCGTCGGCGAGCCGGAACACCGCGTCGGGGTGGTCGGCGCGCACCGACTGGCGCAGCACGTACAGGTGGGTGCCGTCGGAGAGGACGTGGAAGGGGGCGGCGGCGCCGAGCCGCGCGGTGCTGGACAGGAACCGGTCCAGTTCCTGCTCGTCCAGCCGCTCCGCCGCGTCCGCCTCGACCCGCCCGCCGCGCTTGACGACGGGCATCCGCACCGTGCCCGCCACCGCGTAGCCGACCCGCGCCACCTCGGAGGGGAAGCGCAGTTGCAGCGGGTCCTCCGACCAGTACGCCGCGTCGGCCTCGCCCTTCGCCTCGTCGTGCTGCGACAGGTCCAGGACGCTGTAGACGATGCGCCGTTGGTCGTCCATCGCGAACGCGACCGTGCTGCCCTGGTGCCGCACGGTCGTGGTGTGCACGTAGGCGCGGTCGCTGTAGACCTTCGCCAGGTGCTGCGTCTCCGTCAAGCTTCCACCTCACACCCGGTGGCCGCGGGGTCACCGGCGGCCACACGATCAACACGGATCGTGTCCACGCTCTCACCGGCCGTGACGGGCCATCAAGATGCTTTCGCGCCATGACACACGGGTGATCACGCCACCGCTCTTCCACCTCTCGAACGGGAAGTCGAATCACCGCTCGTCGCCCGCGGCGCGCGACCGCGGAGGGCGGGCCCCCCGCCCCGGGATTCCGGAGCGGGGAGCCCGCCGGCCGGACGGCAGGCATCAGGCGTCAGGCATCAGGCATCAGGCACCGGGCGTCAGGCGCGGCAGGTCCCGGTGGACCAGTCGACGGTCGCGGCGGCCTGCGAGTACCGCCACTCGGGCCCGAGCAGGTCGCGGTCGAGCTGCGCGGCCGCGTCGCGGCTCTCGACGATGTAGCCGAAGTCCTGCAGCCAGGCCGGGTACAGGTTCTTCGAGCCGATGTAGAAGGCCGAGTCGTCGACCGAGACCAGCTTGTGGTGCAGCGCGTACGGGTGCCCGTCGGCCCAGGTGGCGGTGGGGGCGGCGCGGAAGGAGGCGAGCTGGAGGTTGCCGCAGAGGGCCGCGGCGGCCTTGCCCTGGTCGCCGGTGAGCGCGGTGAGCCGGGCCTTCAGGACGTCGCTGATCTCGGCGAGGGACTTCATCTGCGAGTAGCCTCCGCTGCCCACGGTGCCCCGGTTGGCCGGGTCGCTGACCACGATCCGCACCTTGACGCCGGCGGCCAACTTGGCGGCCAGCGTGTCGTAGAGCCGGGAGTCGTAGCGCGAGAGCGGCGGGCAGGTGCCGTTCAGGTCCTGCTGGGAGATCTCGACGTGCCGCTGGGCGCTGCCGACCAGGGCGCGCAGGGCGTTCTCCTCGGGGTTGACGGTCTCGTAGTCGCGGTCGGCGTTGGTGTTGTCGTGCAGGGTCAGCGGGCCGCACTTGGCGTCCGCCGCCCCGGGGACGGGACCGGGCTGGTAGCGGGAGGAGGGGTCCGCGTCCTTGATGCCGACGCCGAGGCCGCCGACGGCTATCACCGGGACGTTCCCGGCGGCGGGGGCGGGCGGGTTGAGCTCGCGTTCGATCGAGGGGCGGCAGGCGCCACCGTCCGAGGAGGCGAACCACGCGTTGTCGAGCAGGCCGGTCCGGCCGCAGGTCCACTCCCACAGGGTGTCCAGGTAGCGGCCGGCGGAGGTCGCGGCGGGGCCGGTGAGCGCGAGGTCGACGTCCGAGACGGGGTGCGCGGTGTCGAGGTAGTCCTTGCTCCAGCCGTTGATGCCGCCGGTGAGGACGGTGCGCCCGTCGACCACCAGGAGCTTGGAGTGGTTCCAGGAGAAGGCGGTGCGCGAGGCGGTCATCGAGGCGATGTTGAGGCTGACCGAGGAGGCGGCCGGTCCGAGCTTGGCGACCAGCTCGTCCCGGTAGCGCGACGGCAGCACGTTGGCGTTGTACAGCGGCGCCGCGCCGACCAGGATGCGCACGACCGGGCGGTGCCCGGCGGCGACCGAGGCCTTGAGCCCGGCGACCAGGGCCTCCTCGAATCCGCCGTCGGGGAACGGCGCGAGGCTGGAGACGTCGACGGTACGGGTGGCGGCGGAGACGTCGGCGGTCATCTTCGCGAGCAGCGCGCGGGTGCCGGGCCGGTCGGCGCAGGTGGCGTCGCCCCAGCAGGCGGGCGTCTGGAACAGCCAGCCGGCGGGGCCGCCGGCCCGGTCGGCGCCGGCCAGGGCGTTGCCGTCGGTGCGCTGCCAGACCGTGCCCTCCAGGCCGGGCGACACCTGGCGCAGCACCCGCTCGACGGCGTCGAGGTGGGCGGTGTCCGTGCCCTGCGCGGGCGCGGGGTCGGCGTGGGACGGCGCGGCCGGCAGGACGGTGAGCAGGGTGCTGGCCGCGACGGCGGCGAGGGCACCGCGCAGAGCGCGGCGGGGTCGGCGGGAGCCGGGACGGTACACGTGAGGATCCTTCAGAACATGGCAGGCGTCGTGCTGTTCGCCTACGAGACACCCAGAGACTACCGGCTGGTAACAGGCCGTCAAACTTGGGCATGACAAGAGCGTGGACGGGGCCGGCCGACCCCGGCGGGATCCGGCCCACGCCCCTGAGCTGCACCGACGCCGCCGGCCGAGCCGCCGGGCAGCCGTCCGGCAGCTGTTCGCCGCCCGGGGAGATCACGCCGCGGGCGGCGGTCGGCGCGCAGCGCGGTCCGGCCCGGCCCGGCCCGGCCGACGGAGGAGCACGGACATGCCGCCGCGCCGTTGCCGGAGGATCATGAAAGCAGTGGACGCGCCGGTCTCCGCGCCTCCCCGGATCCGCCGATTCACCGAGTCGCCGAGTCGCCGAGTCGCCGATCCACCGATCCACCGATCCACCGATCCACCGGATCCGCCGAGCCTGTCGGTCCGCTGCCAGGCCTCACCTCCTGGAGGTCCCCGTGAACAGCTCACCCGCGTCAAGTCCCGCCGGGCCGATCGTCGTCGGTACGGACGGCTCGGAGCACGCCCGCAGGGCCGTGCTCTTCGCCCTTCGCGAGGCACAGCTGCGGAGAGTGGGCGTACGGGCCGTCTGCGCCTTCGGCGGCCGACACGCCGATCCGCCGGACCGGGCCATGACGGGCTGGTTCCGCCCGAGCGGCGATCCGGAGCCGCATCTGCACGACGCCGTCGCCCGGGAGGTGACGGACCTGGTCGAGGAGCTGCGACAGCAGGTCGGCGAACCGTACGTCGAGGTCGAGGTGCGCTGCGAGCACGGCCGCCCGGCTCAGGTCCTGCTGGAGGAGAGCCGGGACGCCGGCCTGCTGGTGGTGGGCACCCGCGGTGCCGGCCGCTGGGGCCGGCTCGCCCTCGGCTCGACCAGCACCGAGATCGTCCACCACGCCCACCTCCCCGTCGTCGTCGTACCGCCCGAGCCCGGCACCGCGCCCGGGTGAACCCCTGCGCCCGGCGTCCCGTCGAGGGCCCGCACACGTGCGCCGGGGAAGGCCGGCGTCTCCGTGGTCACCGTGCGCGGGGTGGCGTTCGCCGGGTCGCGGAGCACCCGGTGCGACCGCCCCGCCACGAGATCGATCCCGCCCGCGGCCGTCACGCCGGACGGCGAGGCGCTGCCCGCCTTCCAGGACACGCGGGTCGGCACCGGCACACCAGGTGTCCGTCCGGTCAGCCGGGGACGGTGGCGCCGCCGCGTTTCCCGCTCGCCGCCACCGCGGCCGGGCCCGTCGTCCCGGGCACCGCGCGCCAGGCGCGGGCGGCGAGTACACCGGAGGCGAGGGCCACGGCGCCGAGGGCGACGGAGGCCGCGGTGAGGCCCAGGGTGGCGCCGAGCCAGCCGGCCAGGGGGTAGGTGAGCAGCCAGCAGCCGTGGGAGAGGGAGAACTGGGCGGCGAAGACGGCAGGAAGCTCCTCGGCGGCCACCGAGTCGCGCAGGACCCGGCCGGTGGGGGTGAGGATCAGCGAGCCGACCGCGCCGAACGCCGCCCAGACGGCGAGCAGGACGGGCCAGCGCCAGGCGCCCGGCCCGGCGGCGGTCAGCGCGGCGAGCAGGGCGAAGAGGCCGACGATGCCGAAGGCCGCCGGGAGCATGACGGTCCGGTCCGGCAGCCGGTCCAGCACCCGGGGCAGCAGCAGCGCCACGACCATCGACCCGGCCCCGTAGGCGCCGAGCGCGATCGGGACGTCGGTGGCGGGGCGGCCGAGCGGGCCGCGGACGTAGACGACGGTGTTGACGATCACCATCGCACTGGCCGCGGCCGCCGCGAGGTCCAGGGCGAGCATCGCGCGCAGCCGGGGCACGGCGAGGAACAGCCGGGTGCCGCGGACGGACCGGGCGAGGACGCCCCCACCGGGCCGCGCCCGGTCCCGCTTCGACCGGTCCCGCTTCGACCGGACCGGCTCCGGGCCGCCCTGCCCGACCGGCTCCGGCCGGACCCGCTTCGGCAGGGCGGCGGAGAGCACCAGGACGGCGGAGGCGAGGAACCCGGCGGCGGTGCCCCAGAACAGCCAGTTGTAGCTGATCAGCGCGAGCAGGGCGGCCGCGAGCACCGGGCTGACCAGGCTCTCGGTGTCGTAGGCGAGCCGGGACAGCGACAGGGCGCGGGTGTACGCGCGCTCCTCGGGCAGCACCTCGGGGATCACCGACTGGAAGGCCGGGGTGAAGGCCGCCGAGGCGGATTGCAGCACGAAGATCAGGACGTAGACCTGCCACACCTCGGTGACGAAGGGCAGGGTGAGGGCGACGCCCGCCCGGGTGAGGTCGGAGGCGGCCATCAGGCGTCGGCGCGGGATGCGGTGGGCCAGCGCGGTGACCACCGGGGCGATGCCGACGTACGCGAGCATCTTGATCGCCAGTGCGGTGCCGAGCACCGATCCGGCGTCCGCTCCGGCGAGGTCGTACGCGAGGAGGCCGAGCGCGACGGTGGCGAGGCCGGTGCCCACCAGGGCGACGATCTGGGCGGCGAACAGGTGCAGATAGGTGCGGTTGCGCAGCACGGACAGCATGGAGGACCCCGCTCGGACTGGGCGCGGCAGGACGACACGACCAGGATAGGTCAACATGTGCACGCATGTGCACATGTTGACGAAAAGGCGGCCCGCACCCCGGAGGGCACGGGCCGCGGAGCCGGAGGGTACGGGTCAGTCGTGCGGGGGGAGCTCGCCGAGCTGGTGGTCGGCGACGCTCAGCGCCTCGTCGACCAGCCGGCGCAGGTGGCCGTGGCGCAGCGCGTAGACGACGCGCCTGCCGTCCTTGCGGGTCGTGACCAGGCCGGCCAGCCGGAGCTTGCCGAGGTGCTGGCTGACCGACGTCCGGGGGGCCCCGGTCGCCTCGGTCAGCGTGGTCACGTCGGCCTCACCGGCGCTCAGCCGCTGGAGCAGGGCGAGCCGGGTGCGGTCCGCGAGCAGCGCCAGGATGCCGGCCGCGGCCTCCAGCCGCTCGTCGTCCCGATGCTCCTGCGCATGGTGTGCACCTGATATCCGAAGGCTCCCGCTCATGGCGCCATCGTAGGGCCCCGGGCCGGCCTGCCGAAGCGCCGCGACACCGGCCCGGGCACCGCCCGGCCGGAGGGGCCGCCATGGGCTCCTCCGGCCGGGTCGTCGTCTCACGCGGTCACGAGCTCACGCGATGACGAGCTCGCGCGGTCACGAGCTCACGCGTTCATGCCCCACAGGAAGCCCGGCACGGGCGTGTAGCGCACGTACGGACTCCACTCGTCGCCCGGCGGGCAGGGGGTGGGCGGGCACGGCGGCGGCGGGCACTTGCTGTCCTCCACCGTGATCGCCACGCACGGGCAGTCCTTGCTCAGCCCGACCTCGGTCACCGGGTGCTGCGGCAGGCTGTAGCCCTCGGGCGCGGAGACCTCCTGCCAGTAGTACGTGCCCAGCGGGAGACCGCTCGCGGAGCAGACACCCGACGCCGGCGTGACGCACGGGGAGCCGACGGCCGTGTCGGGGTTGGCCCCGGAGGTCTGCAGACCGGGCACGCCGTTGCTCTCGCGCCACAGCTGGAAGACCGCGCCCGCCAGCGGCCGGCCCGTACCGGCGTCGACCTTGGTGACGGAGGTCGACCCGTTCGGGGCGGGCGTCCTCCCGTCCCGGACGGTCACCTGGATGTTCTGCCCACCGGTGTCGAGGACCACCGTCGTCACCGCGGGCCGCGGCAGGTCGTAGCCGGGCGGAGCCGCCGTCTCCTGCCAGTAGTACGTCCCCAGCGGCAGGCCGTCCGCCGAGCAGACGCCCGACGCCGGCGTGACGCACGCGGAGCCCACGGCGGTGTCGGGGTTGGCCCCGGAGGTCTGCAGACCGGGCACGCCGTTGCTCTCGCGCCACAGCTGGAAGGAGGCACCCGCCAGCGGCTGCCCGGTGGCGGAGTCGACCTTGGTGACGCCGGTGGTACCGGTGGGAGCGGTGGTCTGGGTGTCGGCGACGCCGACCGGGGTGTGCTGCCCGTTCATGTCCAGCACCACGGTGGTCACGTTGAGCTCGGGCAGCTCGTACCCGTCGGGCGGCGAGACCTCCTGCCAGTAGTAGGTGCCCAGCGGCAGGCCGTCCGCCGTGCAGACGCCCGACGCCGGGGTGACGCACGGGGAGCCGACGGCCGTGTCGGGGTTGGCCCCGGAGGTCTGCAGACCGGGCACGCCGTTGGTCTCGCGCCACAGCTGGAAGACCGCGCCCGCCAGCGGCTGCCCCGTACCGGCGTCGGTCTTCGTCACGGTGGTGGACCCGGTGGGGGCGGTGTTCGGGGTGTCGGCGACGTTGACCGGGGTGCTCTGCCCGTTGGTGCTCAGCACCACGGTGGTCACGTTGAGCTCGGGCAGCTCGTACCCGGGGGGCGGCGCCGTCTCCTGCCAGTAGTAGGTGCCCAGCGGCAGGCCGCTCGCCGAGCAGACTCCCGACGCGGGGGTGACGCAGGCGGAGCCCACGGCGGTGTCGGGGTTGGCCCCGGAGGTCTGCAGACCGGGCACGCCGTTGGTCTCGTGCCACAGCTGGAAGGTCGCGCCCGCCAGCGGCTGCGAGGTCGCCGAGTCGATCTTCGTCACGCTGGTGGAGCCGGTCTCGACGACCGGGCTCCGGGTGTCCCGGACGGTGACCGGGACGTTCTGCCCACCGGTGTCGAGGACCACGGTCGTCACCGCGGGCTGCGGCAGGTCGTAGCCGGGCGGAGCCGCCGTCTCCTGCCAGTAGTAGGTGCCCAGCGGCAGGCCCGCGGTGGAGCAGAGGCCGTTGCTCCCGGTGGTGCAGGGGGCGCCCACCTTGGTGTCCGGGGTGGTCCCCGAGGTCTGCAGGCCCGCGACGCCGTTGGTCTCACGCCACAGCTGGAAGACCGCGCCCGCCAGCGGCTGCGAGGTCACCGAGTCGACCTTCGTCACGCTGGTCGAGCCGGTGGGAGCCGGGGGGTTGCCGCAGTCCGGGAGGTCGCCGTTGAAGGGGTAGGCGTGGAACTCGGTCCCGGTCATGCCCGAACCGGAGTTGTGCAGCAGGGTGCCGGTGGTGAAGAACCGTCCGTTCAGGCCGGGCAGGTTCATCGTGGCGGTGCTGGCCGGGTTGCCGACCAGCACGCTGCCCTGGAACTGCCCCGATCCCGTGAGGGTGACGGTCGTCGCGGTGGGGAAGTTCCACAGCAGTCGCTCGCGCAGCTGGTTCCAGGGGTCGGTGTCCTGGAGGCTTCCGCTGTAGGTGTTGATGGTGCGGGCGCCGCCCACGAGGTTGACGAGCACGGTCGCGTTCGCGGGGATTCCGGCGAACGCGACGCCCTGGGTGGAGCCGCCGCGCCCGACGATGTCGAAGTCGACGTTGAAGACCTGGAGGGCGGAGGTGCCGTCACCGGTGAACAGGGTCTGGAACCCCTGGTTGACGGCGGTTCCGGTGGCGGGGCGGGGCGTGCCGACCCCGGCGTAGCAGGCGCTGGCCGTCTGCAGCTCGCCGCGCAGCGGCGTGTAGGCGGCCACGGCCCGCGGGTCCTGGACCTTGGTGCCGGTGATGGTGCCGGTGGTCGTGCCCGCGTAGCGGACGACGCCTCCCTCGGCCAGGAGCGACTGCCCCGGGGCCACGGTGACGTTGCCTCCGGCGGTGAGGAAGTCGGCCCCGTCCGGCGGGGGGACGCGCGAGCCGACGCCGACGATGCCGATGTTGTAGACGGAGCTGACTCCGGCGGCCTTGTTCATGCTGAAGGAGCCGAGGGTCACCACGTGCCCCTCGGCCTCGGCGGCCGAGCCGCTGACGTTGAAGTCGCCGCCGACGAAGATGTTCACGCCGGCGTCGCGCCCCGCGAAGGGCCCGTTGTTGACCGGCGGGAACGTCGCCGGGCAGTCCGCGCCCAGGCAGGGCCCGAGGCCTCCCGGGAGGCCGGCCGCGTAGGCGGCCGTCGGTGCGACGAGCGACATGCCGAAGGGGACGAGCGTCAGGGCCAGGGCGGATCCCATCACCCTGCCTAGTCTTCGTCCCCAGCCGACGGCGGTCGTCGGATGCTGACTGGGCTTCACGTCAGTCCTTTCATCACATGAACATAAAGACAACCCTCGGAGTGTTCTCCTCGAAGCCCCGAGCGGCGGCGACCCACCGGTGTTTTCGTCTGAACGCTGCGTCAGGTGCACCCGATCGGACGCGCACCCAAGGACCCGCGGACCCGGCGGACCCACGGACACGGCAGGCCCGGCGCCGGTGCACCGGCAGGGTCTCCCGGCCCCGGATTGGGGTCCTCCGACCCTGATGCGCCGTCAGCACTGACCCCATCCTGGACGCGTCGAGGCCCACCCGCCGCCTCGCCCGAACGACACCACGAGTCCCCGGAGGACCCGCATGTTCTGCTTCCAGTGCGAACAGACCGACCGCACCGGCGCCACCCCCGGCTGCGCCGGTCCGATCGGCAACTGCGGCAAGGATTCCCCCACTTCGGACCTCCAGGACCTGCTCATCCACGCGGTCAAGGGCATCTCCCAGTACGCCGCCAGGGCCCGCGCCCTCGGCGCCCCGGACGACGAGGCCGCCGCCTTCGTCCTGTACGCGGTCTTCACCACGCTCACCAACGTCAACTTCAACCCCACCCGCTTCGCCGCCCTGATCCAGCTGGCCGTCGGCGTCCGCACCCGGGCCAAGGAGCGCTACGAGCGGGCCGCGCGCGCCGCCGGCCAGGAGCCGCAGACGCTCACCGGGCCCGCCGCCTGGACCCCCGGGGCGGACCCGGCGACGCTGGTGGGCCAGGCCCCGGACGTCCGGGTGAACCTCGGGCTCCCCCTCGTCGGGCCGGAGGTCGTCGGGCTCCGCTCGCTCCACCTCTACGCGCTCAAGGGCATCTGCGCCTACGCCCACCACGCCGACGTGCTCGGCCGCCGCAGCGCCGAGGTCCTCGGCGGCGTCGAGGACGCCCTCGCCTACCTGGCCGGCGAACCGACCGACCCCGCCGAACTGCTGGAGCGCGCCGTCGGCCTCGGCCGGCTGAACCTCGCCGCGATCGAACTGCTCGACGCCGCCAACACCGGCACCTACGGCCCCCAGCAGCCCACCACGGTGCGCACCACCCCCGTCGCCGGAAAGGCGATCCTGGTCAGCGGCCACGACCTGCGGGACCTGGAAGCCGTCCTGGTGCAGACCAGGGACCAGGGCATCAACGTCTACACCCACGGCGAGATGCTCCCCGCCCACGCCTACCCGCTGCTCAAGTCCCACCCGCACCTGGCCGGCAACTACGGCGGCGCCTGGCAGGACCAGCAGCAGGAGTTCGCCGCCTTCCCCGGCCCGATCCTGATGACCTCCAACTGCATCATCGAACCGCACGTCAGCTACCGCCGCCGGATCTACACCGCCGGACCGGTCGGCTGGCCCGGCGTCCGGCACCTCGCCGACCACGACTTCCGTCCGCTGATCCAGGCCGCCCACGCGCTGCCCGGATTCCCGGAGACCGCCGCCGAGGAGGAGGCCGTCACCGTCGGCTTCGGCCGGGACGCCGTGCTCGCGGTCGCCGACCAGGTGGTCCACGCCGTGCGGCAGGGCACCATCCGTCACTTCTTCCTGATCGGCGGCTGCGACGGCCCCACCCCCGGACGCGACTACTACACCGACTTCGCCCTCGGCGCGCCCCGGGACAGCGTGGTGCTCACCCTCGGCTGCGCCAAGTACCGCTTCAACCGGCACGACTTCGGCGAGATCGCGGGCCTCCCCCGGCTGCTGGACCTCGGCCAGTGCAACGACACCTACTCCGCCATCCGGATCGCCACCGCGCTGGCCGACGCCTTCGAGTGCGAGGTCGACGACCTGCCGCTCACCCTGGCCCTGTCCTGGACCGAGCAGAAGGCCGTCGCCGTACTGCTCACCCTGCTCGCCCTGGGCATCCGCAACATCCACCTCGGCCCCTCGCTGCCCGGCTTCCTGACCCCCGCCCTGGTCGACGAACTGGTGAAGCGGTTCGACCTGCGGGTGATCGGCGACCCGGCGGCCGACCTGGCCGCGGCCCTCGAACGGACGGCGTCATGAGCACCGCCGACCCGGCGGAGGCGACCGGCCCGCACCCCGTCACCCTCACCACCAGCGACGGCGGCCGGCTGGAGTTCGACTGCGCCCCCGGCCGCAGCGTCCTGGAGGCCGCGGCGGAGGCCGGCGCCGCCCTCCCGGCCTCCTGCCGCCGGGGCACCTGCGGCTCCTGCCACGCCTCCGTCACCGACGGCCCGTACGAACTCGGCCCGCACAGCGAGCAGGCCCTCCCCCCGGGCGAGCGCGAACACGGCGAGGTGCTGCTCTGCCGCACCTTCCCGCGCGGACCGCTGACGGCCGCCCTGCCGTACGAGCAGTCCCGCATCCTGTACGGCGGCATCCCGGTCCGCGAAGCCACCCTCACCGCGGTGGAGCCGGTGACGCCGGACACCGTACGGCTGGAGCTGCGCCTCGACGACCCGGACTGCCAGTTCGACCCGGGCCGGTTCATGGAGCTCCAGGCTCCCGGCAACGAGGTCGGGCGCGCGTACTCCCTCGCCAACACCGGCAACTGGGAGGGACGCCTGGAGTTCTTCGTCCGGCTGCGGCACGGCGGGCACTTCTCCACGTACCTCGCCGAGCGGGCCCGCCCCGGCGACCGGCTCACGGTACGCGGCCCGCAGGGCGCCTTCGGCCTCCACGAGACCGGCCTGCGGCCACGCTGGTTCGTGGCCGGCGGCACCGGCCTCGCCCCGCTGCTGGCGATGGTCCGCCGGATGGCCGAATGGCAGGACCCGCAGCCCGCCCGACTCCTCCTCGGCGTCAACGAACCGCAGGACGTCTTCGGACTGAACGAACTGGCCGCCGTGGCCGCCGAGTTGCCCGGCTTCCGGTACGACATCTGCGTCCGGAAGCCGGGCCCCGACTGGTCCGGACCGACCGGCACCCCGGCCGACCTCCTGGCCGCCGCCCTCCCCGAACTCGGCACCACCACACCCGACCTGTACGTCTGCGGCCCGCCACCCCTGGTCGACGCCGTCCTGCACACCGCCGCACTCGCCGGCGTACCGTCCGACCAGATCCACCGGGAACGCTTCCTGGCCACCTGACCCCCGCCGCCCCCGCCCCTCACCCGCCCGGGCCGCCACCGACCTGATCGGCGGCGGCCCTCGACGTCCGTGCCGGCCCTGGTGGCGGTGAACGCAGGTCCGCCGTGGGGTGGATCTGGAAGACTGCTGCCCGGCGCGAACCGGTGTCGGAGTCGGGGAGCCGGATGGGTAGGAGAGCCGCTGTGGAACCGGTCTTGATCGTTCTGATCGTTCTGGTGCTGTTCGTCCTGAGTGCCCTGGGGAAGGCGATCCGGATCGTTCCGGAGGCCAGCGCCGCCATCGTGGAGCGCTTCGGGCGCTACACCCGCACACTCGCCCCCGGCCTGCACTTCGTCGTCCCGTTCATCGACACCCTTCGGTTCCGGGTCGACCTGCGTGAACAGGTCATGGCGGTTCCGCAGCAGCAGGTGGTCACGCACGACAACCGGCGCGTCGACATCGACATCGCCGTCTCCTACCGGGTGTCCGATGCCAGGGCCGCCACCTACGACGTCACCAGCTACGTTCAGGCAATCGAGCAGCTCGCTGTCGCCACGCTGCGCGGCATGGTCGATGGCATGGACCTGGAGCGGGCCCTGACTTCCCGCGAGGAGATCATCACGGCCCTGCGCGGTGCGCTCGACCGGGACACGGCCCGCTGGGGTGTCCGGGTCCACCGCGTCGAGTGCAAGGTGGGCGCGCCGCCCGCCTCCCTCCAGGGCCCGACGGTGAAGCGGGTCGGCGCCGACCGGCACGGGGGTCCCGTCGTCCCGGCCGGCGAGAACGGAGGGGCGCGTGGCACACCGCGGTCGCCCGTGCGGGCCGGACTCGCCCCCGGGCACCGTCCGCTCCGGCAGGATGATCCTCGCCGTATCGGCCGCTACCACCTGACGGCGGTGCTGGGCCAAGGCGGGATGGGCACGGTCTATCTCGGCCGGTCGCCCGGGCAGCGCCTGGTGGCGGTCAAGGTCATTCGGTCGGAGCTCACCGAGGATTCGACCTTCCGGAGGCGGTTCGCCCGCGAGATCGAAGCCGCGAGCCTCGTCGGCGGGTTCCACACCGCGTCAGTGGTCGACGCCGATCCCCACGGCGACCCGCCCTGGCTGGCCACCGAGTACATCCCCGGCCCGTCACTGCACGACGTTCTCAGGCAGCAGGGCGCCCTGCCCCCGAGGACCCTGCACACCCTCGCGGTCGGCGTTGCCGAAGCACTCGAACGCATCCATGCCTGCGGCATCATCCACCGCGACCTCAAACCCGGCAACATCATCGTCTCCGGCGCAGGACCCCGCATCATCGACTTCGGCATTGCCCGGGCCCTCGACAGCACCGGACTCACCAGTACCAACTATGTCGTCGGCACCCAGGGGTTCCTCGCCCCGGAACAGCTCATCGGCGGACCGATCACGCATGCCGTGGATCTCTACGCCTTCGGCATGGTGCTGTGCCATGCCGCCGGAGCCGCCCCGCTCCCGGACGGCGAAACCCTGGCATCCGCCCTCAGCCTGCTGCCCTCCCGGTTCGTCGACGTCATCACCCTGTGCCTCGACCACGATCCCCGGCGCCGGCCGACGGCCACCGACGTACTCGAACTGCTCTCCCGGAACCCGTCGACCGGCGACTGGTTGCCGCTCCCCGTACGCACGATGGTCGACCTGTACAACCCGGCGACCGGCTCGACACCCTGATCGCCGCGGCCGGGACAGGGCTGCCACGGCATCTCCTCGCCGGCCCGACCAGCCCCAACATCCGGGCCTGGTCGGGCCGGTCGCCAGTCGGGGCGGCTTCGCCTGAAACCGCAGGACGCACGCGGTGTTCGCGAGGACGAGCTGCCGCCGCGGTCCGAAGTGCGCTGGTGCGGCGGCGATCCGGCGCGGCTCCGCGTGGGCGGAGCGGACGCCGGGGCGCCGCTCGCGACCCGGGCCAGGAACGGGCCACCTCCAGCGTCGCGGGGCCAGGGTTGGAACACGGTCGGCCGCGAAGTGGCCGACCTGCCGCACATGCCGATGCCGGTCACGCCCGGAGAGGCGTGACCGGCATCGGCGTGTGGAGCGACCGGCTGCCCCCGTGTCACCCGATCTGGATGGCGGCGACCCTCGGCGGTCGGTTCGGGAAGGTGATGTCGGTCCAGCGTTCGATCCTCACGGAGTCACCGTTCACGTCGTAGTACGTCAGGTCGTTGTTGCCCGTGGAGATCCGGTCGACCCACCACCCGCCGAAGTCGGTCCTCCCCCCGTTCGCGTAGCAGTCGACGCTGTCACGGCCGTCGAGGTGCGACCAGATCTTCAGGAAGTCATTGCGGCCCCCGTCGCACTGGACGTGGTCGATGGCGAAGGCGTCGCCGCTCGGCAGGCCGACGGTGGCCGTGGCGGCTGCGGCGAACGCCATGGCCATGGAACAGATGGCCCTCTTGGTCTTCGAGATCACGGATTCTCCCTCGTACGAGGCCCGGGGCGCGGCCCGGCGCTGTCAGTGGCGTCATGTCATGACGGAACGGTGCTCGGCCGATTCGGTGAACGGCCGACCCGCGCACCGGTCCAGCTCCTCCCGGCCGTGCCTGTCGGTGACACGGCCGCATGACCCGGACCTCAACGTAGTGACCCCCGTCCCCCGTCCGGCCGCAACACTCCGAATGCGAACCGGCGGGCCGAGACATCACCCGATCGTGGCGCTCACGTGCGCACGAGGGGCCGGGAGGGGACTGCTCCCCCCTCGGAGGTGCTCGCCCGAGCGGGGAGGGCGTCGGTGCCGGGGGTGTCTCCGCCTTCCTGAACTCCGCCGGCACCGTGCGGTCGCAGGTCCTGCTCGGGGCGCGTGACACGGCCTCGGTCCGACCGCCCGGCGCGGGCCGGTCGGGATGCGTCCCGGCGGGCGCGCGCCGTTCCGGGGCTCGTCGGGAGCAGGGCGGACCGGGCTACTCCGCCGTCCGGTCCGGCTCGGCGGCCGGGGCGTCGTACTCGGCGAGGGTCTCGCGGGTGAAGCCGAAGAAGTAGGTGGCCAGGAAGCCCGCGAGGTAGCCGGTGAGCAGTCCGCCGCCGTAGACGGCGGCGCCCGCGAGGAGTCCGTGCGGGCCGGCCAGCAGGGGGAAGAGGGCCCAGCCGGAGGGGCCGATGGCGGTGGAGCCCACCGTGCTGCCGAGTTGGCCGGCCACCCCGACGAAGGCGCCGCCGGCCGCGCCGCCGACGCAGGCGGTGATGAAGGGGCGCCCCAGCGGCAGGGTGACGCCGTAGACCAGGGGCTCGCCGACGCCGAGCAGGCCCGCCGGGAGGGCGGACCTGATGGTGGCCCGGATCGAGGCGTTGTGGCGCAGCCTCAGGTAGACGGCCACGGCGCAGCCGACCTGCCCGGCGCCGGCCATGGCGAGGATCGGCAGCAGGACGGTGGAGCCCTGCTGCTGGATCAGGGTGGTGTGGATCGGGATCAGCGCCTGGTGCAGGCCGAGCATGACCAGCGGCAGGAAGAGGCCGCCGAGCACGAGTCCGGCGAGCAGGCCGCCGTGGGCGAGCAGCCAGGTGGCGGCGCGGCCGATGGCGGTGGAGATCTCCCCGGCGACGAACATCAGGCCGAAGAGCGCGGCCAGCCCGCCGAGCAGCACGGTGACGGTGGGGGTGACCAGCACGTCCAGGGCGGCGGGCACCAGTCGGCGGGTCCAGCGTTCCAGGTGGACGGCCAGCAGTGCGGCGCCGAGCGCGCCCACCACGCCGCCCTGCCCGGGGGTGAGGTGGTGGCCGAAGGCCTCCACCCTGGTGACCCCCGCGTAGACGATCACGCTGGCCACGGCTCCGCCGAGCACGGGTGTGCCGCCGAACTCCTTCGCGGTGTTGTAGCCGACGAAGACGGCGATCAGGGACATGAACCCGGAGGAGACCGGGCCCAGGGCGGTGACCAGCGCCGGTGCCCAGCCGAGGTTGGCGAGGGCCCCGGCGAGACCGGCGACGATCCCGCATCCGATCAGGGCGGGGATCAGCGGGACGAAGATGTTCGCGATCCGGCGCAGCGCCAGCTTCACCGGGGTCGCGTTGCGTACCCGGGCCTGGGCCCGGATGCGCTCGCCGCGCCCGGCGAGGTCCTCGGCGGTGGGGGCGGCCGCCGGCCCGGCCGCCCCGTCCTGCGGGCCGGGGGGCTCCAGGAGCAGGCGCAGCCGCGCGGTGACCCCGGCGACGGCGGCGGGCCCGAGCACGATCTGGTAGGTGTCGTCCTCGACCGTGCCCAGGACCGCCGGCAGCGCCCGGAGCGCCTCGGTGTCGACCAGGGAGCGGTCCGCCAGGCCCAGCCGCAGCCGGGTCATGCAGTGGGCGACCGAGCGGATGTTGGCGGCGCCACCGACCAGCGGGAGGATCGCCTCGGCCACGGCGCGGTTCTTCTCGTCCGACATGCCGGGTGACGTACCCGGGTGCTCCCCCGGCTCAACCGCCTTGGTACGCGGCGGTTCTGGGCCCCGTGGCCGGAGCCGGTGCGCCGGCGGCGCCGTCCGTCCGGTCCGGGAGCGGGTCGTCGTCGGTTCCCGTGGTGCGCACCCGGTGCACGTACCGGTCGATGAGGTGGCGCAGCACGGTGGCGGTGGTGACGACGTCCGTCTCGGGGACGCCGTCCAGCGCGTCGGCGAGCCCGATGATGTTGGCCTGTTTCAGACGGTCCAGCACTTCCCGCCCACCGGGGGTGATGGCGACCTGGCGGGCCCGCCGGTCCTGCGTGTCCTGGCTGCGTTCCACCAGTTGCTGGCCCTGGAGGCGGTCGATCTGGCGGGTGACGTGGGAGGGTTTGACCATCAGGCGGTCGGCCAGGTCGCTCACCCGGCTGGCCTCCGCGCGCTCGGCGAGCGCGCGCAGCAGGTAGACGTCCGAGCGGGCGGCGGTGATGCCGGCCTTGGCGGTGCGGCGCTCGTGCTCCTGTGACCGTGTCAGCAGGTAGGCCAGGGTGGCCAGGACGTCTTCCAGGCCGTCCAGGCCGTCCAGGCCCTGCGGCCCGCGGGCGGTGGTCCGGTCGTCTTCGGCGTCTTCTTCGTCCGACATGGGGGAACTGTAGCGAGACGGTGCGGGCGGCGGCCGGGGCGGGCAGCCGGCGCCGGATTTCGGACAGATTCGGCCGTCACCCGATCCGCCCTTCCACCACCACGGAACGCGAGTTAGCGTGACTTTCAGTTAGTTGCTTTGGGCACGTAACTAGGTGCCCACGGCTCGACTCCCGGAAGGGGATCCACCGATGGCCACCGCCGAGAAGACCCCCCGATTCACCCACCCCGCCGCCCGCGGCACCTGCCCGTTCGCCCCGCCGCCCGCCTACGACCAGGCCCGGCGGGAGGAGCCGGTCAGCCGCGTCACCCTGTGGGACGGCTCCACCAGCTGGCTGGTCACCCGCCACGAGGACGTCAAGACGGTCCTCTCCGACGCCCGGTTCAGCTCCGACTCCACCCGGCCCGGCTACCCGTTCATCAGCGCGGGCGCCCGGCAGCTGAGCACCGGACGGCCGACCATCATCCGGATGGACGCCCCGGAGCACACCCACTTCCGCCGGATGCTGACCGGCGAGTTCATGATCAAGAAGGTCGAGGCGCTGCGCCCGGAGATCCAGCGGATCGCCGACGAGCTGCTGGACCGGATGACCGACGGACGCTCCGGCGCCGACCTCGTCCACGAGTTCGCCCTGCCGCTGCCGTCCCTGGTCATCTGCCTGCTGCTCGGCGTCCCCTACCAGGACCACGACTTCTTCCAGGAGTGCAGCCGCGTCCTGCTGCGCCGCGACTCCAGCGCCGAGGACGTCGCCGACGCCCAGGCCCAGCTGATCGACTACCTGGTCGGGCTCACCGAGACCAAGCGCACCCACCCCGACGACGGCATCCTCAGCCGCCTGGTGGAGCGCGGCGAGCTGAGCACTCAGCAGATCGGCGACATGGGCCGGCTGCTGCTGATCGCCGGACACGAGACCACGGCGAACATGACCGCGCTCTCCGTGCTCGCCCTTCTGCGCAACCCCGACCAGCTCGACCACCTGCGCGAACACCCCGAGGCCGTGCCCGGCGCGGTCGAGGAACTGCTGCGCTACCTGACCATCGTGCACTCCGGCGTGACCCGGGTCGCCACCGAGGACGTCGACCTGGACGGGGTGCGGATCGCGGCGGGCGAGGGCGTCATCTGCATGGTCAACACCGCCAACCGGGACGAGCGGGAGTTCCCCGGCGGCGACGAGCTCGACCTGACCCGCGACGCCCGCCGTCACCTGGCCTTCGGCTTCGGCATCCACCAGTGCCTGGGACAGCCGCTCGCCCGCCTGGAGTTGCAGATCGCGCTGGCCACCATCCTGCGCAGACTGCCCGAACTGCGCCTGGCCGTACCGTTCGAGGAGGTCCGCTTCCGCGGCGAGATGCTCATCTACGGCGTTCACGAGCTGCCCGTCGCCTGGTGACCCGGGCTCCCCCGCGAGCCGCCAGAACCACACCAACCCACTTGCCCCTAAGCGGAGTTCACCTCCCCGGGGCACCCCTCCGAAAGGAAGACCATGCTCGTCCGGATCGACCAGGAGAAGTGCTGCGGCGCCGGGCACTGCGTGCTCGCCGCCCCCGACGTCTTCGACCAGCGCGACGAGGACGGCATCGTCGTCCTGCTCGACGCCGAACCGCCCGCCGAACTCCACCGGGCCGTCCAGGACGCCGCCGCCGTCTGCCCGGCCGCGGCGATCCACCTGGAGCAGGTGTGACCGCACTGCGGGAGGTGGCCGTGGTCGGCGCCGGCGCGGCCGGGCTGCACGCCGCCGAGGCGCTGCGCAGGTCCGGCTACGACGGCCGGCTCACCCTGATCGGCGCCGAGCCGGAGCCGCCGTACGACCGGCCGCCGCTGTCCAAGCACCTGCTCGGCGGGCAGTGGCAGCCCGACCGCCTGGCCCTGCGCGGCCCCGAGGCGCTGGACGAGCTCCGGCTCGACCTGCGCCTCGGGGTCCGGGCCGAACGCCTGGACCGCCGGGAGCGCACCGTGCGGCTCTCCGACGGTAGGCGGGTGCGCTGCGAGGCCGTCGTCGTGGCCACCGGCGTCCGCCCGCGCCGGCTGCCCGGCGCCGACGCACCGCGGCCCGGGGCGCACGTGCTGCGCACCCTCGCCGACGCCCTCGCCCTGCGCGAGGAACTGCGGCCGGGCACAAGGCTGTTGGTGGTCGGCGGCGGACTTCTCGGCGCCGAGGCGGCGGCCACCGCCGTCGGGCTCGGCGCCGAGGTGACCTGGCTGACCTCCACCGCCACGCCGCTCGCCGCCGTCCTGGGCACCGAGACGGCCGCGCTGCTGGCCGGCCTGCACCGCAAGCACGGGGTGCGGCTCCACCGGGGCATGGCCACCGGGCTGCTCGAACGGCGCGGCCGGGCCGCCGGCGTCCGACTGGCCGACGGCACCGAACTGGCCGCCGACGCCGTGCTGATGGCCGTCGGGTCCGAGCCCGCCACCGAGTGGCTGGCCGGCAGCGGCGTCCCGCTGGACGACGGCGTGGTCTGCGACGCCTACTGCGCCGCCGGCCCCGGCGTCTGGGCGGCCGGGGACGCCGCCTCCTGGCCCGACCCGCGCACCGGCCGCCACCGGCGCCTCGAACAGCGCACCAACGCCACCGAGCAGGCCATGCACGCGGCCCGGAACCTGCTGGCCGGACCGGACGGCGCCCGGCAGGCCTACCGGCCGGTCCCGTACCTGTGGACCGACCAGTACGGACTGCGGGTGCAGGTGTTCGGCCGGCCCGGCGGCGCCGAACGGTTCGAGGTCGTCGACGGCAGCCTGGAGGAGCACCGCTTCGCCGCCGTCTGCGTCCGCGACGGCCTGGTCACCGGCGCGGTCGGGATCGCCTCCGCCAAGGCGCTGCGCGGGCTGCGCGCCCAGGTGGCGGAGCACGGCCCGTGGCCGCCCGAACCGGCCTGAGCCCCGGGCCGGCCTGAGCCCCGAGCCGGGCCGTCCCTGGGCACGGGGACGGTTCCGTCCTCGGGCACGGGCCCGGGTAGGGTCCGCCGGCCGCTGCCGCCCGCCAACCGGGCGAGGCGGCGGGCGGACCGGCATGGTGCGGGGGCCCCGGAGCGACCGCGCCCGGAGACTGGTGGCCCGCATCCGGCCAGGGGAGCAAGCGCATGGACGACCGCAGCCGCCGAGCCGGCCCGGGGCCCGCTCCGACCCTCGCGGTGAGCCCCCGGGCCGGTGTCCTGGGCACCGCGCTGGCCGCCGTGCTCGCCTTCTCGCTCTCCTCCGGCTCGTGGCAGTGGTTCTCCACCTACCTCGGGCTGACCCTCCTCGCGGTGGTCCTCTCCTCCACCCGCCCGCCGACCCGTGCGACGGACGCGGGAGCCGGCTACGCCCGGAGCCTGGCCGCCTACGCGCTGGTCATCGGCCTGACCGCGGCCCTCGCCCTGGCCCCCGCGATGCAGCGCTGGTCCTGGCTGTTCCCGATGCCCGGCACCCGCCGCGACTGCCCCCACCTGGGCGACTACGCGCGGCTGCAGGCGCAGGCCGCCCTCGGCGACCTCGCCGCCGGGGACGGCGCCGCGCTCGCCACCGCCCAGGACCGGCAGGCCCGGCACGCCGTCGCCGACTGCCTGTCCGCCACCACCACGCTCTGGCTGCCGGTGTACGCGCTGGCCGCGGCCCTGCTGGCCGTACTCCTCGTCCTGCTGCTGGACCGGGTCCGCGGCCGGCGGCAGCCGTCCGGGACGGCGGCGGGCTGACGGGCGGGGCGGGCTGACGGGCGCGGCCGCGCGCGCCGTACCGCTCCCCCGCCGCTCCCCCGCCGACGGTCTACCGATCGAACAGCCGTCGGACTATCGTTAGTTGGCGGAAGCTATCGAATTCCCACTCCGACCCGCCGGCCGGCCCCGGCCCCGGCCCGGTCGGCCGGCAGGAGGCAGCGGTGGCGACACGACTCTCCGGCGGCGGCAGGACCGGGCGGCCGCGCCCGGCCCGTACCGCCGTGGAACCGGATCACCCCCGGTACAAGTGGGTGGCCCTGTCCAACACCACGCTCGGTACCCTGATCGCCACCATCAACGCGTCGATCGTGCTGATCTCGCTGCCCGCGATCTTCAACGGCATCGGTCTGGACCCGCTCCGGCCGGGCAACGTCAGCTACCTGCTGTGGATGCTGATGGGCTACATGCTGGTCACCGCCGTCCTGGTGGTCACCCTCGGCAGGCTGGGCGACATCCACGGCCGGGTGCGGATCTACAACGCCGGTTTCCTGATCTTCACCCTCACCTCGGTGGCGCTCTCCCTCGATCCGCTGCACGGCGGGGCGGGCGCGCTCTGGCTGATCGGCTGGCGGGTGGTGCAGGCGGTCGGCGGCTCCATGCTGATGGCCAACTCGGCCGCGATCATCACCGACGCCTTCCCGGCCGACCGGCGCGGCACCGCGCTCGGCGTCAACATCGTCGCGGGCATCGCCGGATCCTTCATCGGCCTGGTCCTCGGCGGGCTGCTGGCCGAGTGGAACTGGCGCTCGATCTTCTGGGTCAATGTGCCGATCGGCCTGCTCGGCACGGTCTGGGCCTACCGGTCGCTCCGCGACACCGGCGTGCGCAGGCCCGCCCGGATCGACTGGTGGGGCAACGTCACCTTCGCCGTCGGCCTGACCGCCCTGCTCGCCGCCATCACCTACGGCATCCAGCCGTACGGCGGCCACACCATGGGCTGGACCAGCCCCTGGGTGCTGGCCGGACTGTTCGGCGGGGTGGCGCTGCTGGCCGTCTTCTGCCTGGTCGAGTCCCGGACCGCCGAGCCGATGTTCCCGCTCTCGCTCTTCCGCGACCCGGTCTTCACGGGCGGCAACGCGGCCACCCTGCTGGGCTCGATCGCCCGCGGCGGGCTGCAGTTCATGCTGATCATCTGGCTCCAGGGCATCTGGCTGCCGCTGCACGGCTACGACTACGCCGACACCCCGCTGTGGGCCGGCATCTACCTCGTCCCGCTGACCGTCGGCTTTCTGGCCGCCGGACCGATCGCCGGCTACCTGTCGGACCGCGCCGGGGCCCGGTTCTTCGCCACCGGCGGGCTGGTGGTGATGGCGTTCTCCTTCGCCGGGCTGCTCCTGCTGCCCACCGACTTCGGCTACCCGTGGTTCGCCCTGCTGGTGTTCCTCAACGGCCTGGGCGGAGGACTGTTCGCCGCCCCCAACACCTCGCTGATCATGTCGAGCGTGCCGGCCGCGGCCCGCGGCGCCGCCTCCGGCATGCGGGCCACCTTCCAGAACGCCGGCATGGTGCTGTCCATCGGCGTCTTCTTCTCCCTGATGGTGGCCGGTCTGGCCGGTTCGCTGCCGCACACCCTCACCGCCGGACTGACCGCCCAGGGCGTGCCCGCCGCCGACGCCCGCACCATCGCCTCACTGCCGCCGGTGGGCACCCTGTTCGCGGCCTTCCTCGGCTACAACCCGATCCAGCAGCTCCTGGGCCCGCACGTGCTCGGCCAACTGCCGCCGGACAACGTCCGGACGCTGACCGGCCGGGAGTTCTTCCCGCAGCTGATCTCGGGGCCCTTCCACGACGGGCTGGTGGTGGTGTTCTGGCTGGCGATCGCGATGTCGCTGGTCGCCGCGGCCGCCTCACTGGTCCACGGTCGGCCCCGGCCCGCCGCCGTGGACGCCACCGGCTCCGGCGCCCGGTCCGCTTCCGCGGCGACTGCTTCCCCGGCTCCCGCCGGCGGGTCGACGGCCGCCGGGCCGCGAGCGGCGGCGGAACCACCGGCCACCGCCCCTCGGGCCCCGCGGACGCCGACCCGACCCGCCACCCCTCCGACGAAGGAGCACGGACCGTGAGCGCCGACGGTGACGGGCTCTCCGCCGAGTCCGTGGTCCGGCTCCGCCTGGCGATAGGCCGGCTCAACCGCCAGCTGGTCCGTGCCTCCGGGGACCAGGACCTCACCGCCGCCCAGCTCTCCGCCCTGGCCCGGGTGGAGCAGCACGGGCCGCTGCGGCTCGGTGAACTCGCCGCCCGCGAGGGCGTGGCGGTCCCGTCCATGGTCCGCACCGTCGCCCCGCTGGTCGCCGACGGCCTGGTCGCCAAGAGCCCCGACCCGCAGGACGGACGCTCCCAGCTGCTCGCCCCCACCCCGCTCGGGCTGGAGACCCTCTCCCGGATCCGCCGTGAGCGCACCGCCCTGCTGGCCCGGCGCAGCTCCCGGCTCACGCCCGAACAGTGCCGTGCGCTGGAGGCGGCCCTGCCGCTGCTGGAACTGCTCCTGGAGGAACCCGGCTGATCCACCGCCGTCGGCACGCCCCGGCCCGGGCAAGCACCCCCGGCCCGGCGGGTGGCAGGCTGGCGCGATGACTTCCGCTGTGCGGCGAACCCGTCGCCTACGAGCAGCTCCCGGAGCACATCAGGGCCGCCGTGGACGCACCGTCGGGTCACTCGGGCCAGGGCACCGAGGTCTCGACGCCGGTGGTGTAGTCGACGCCGGGGACGTCCCAGCCGTACAGCTGCCGGAACTGGTTGTAGAACCAGGCGGCGCCGTCCGGCTGGGCGGCCAGCGCGCCCGCCGGGTCGGCCCACAGCTCCCGCACCCGGTCCTGCACGGCGGGGTCGAGCTCCCAGCCGTCCAGGCGGATGCGGCCGTGCCCGTCCAGGGTGAGCTCCTTCGCGCCGGTCAGCTGCTCCCACAGGTCCACGGCCTGGTCGTCGGTGGTGCGCCAGCCGTCCTCGCCGAGGACGATGCGCAGCAGCGAGGTGTAGAGGGCGATGGAGGGGATGGCGGTGGACGCCTGGGTGACGGCCGCGCCGGCGACGACGGTGAACGCCCGGCCGCGGTCGGCGAGCAGTTCGGTCTGCAGCTGACGGGCGGTGGCCTCCAGGTGCTCCTTGGCGGCGCCGATCGTGCCCTGCCGGTAGACCGGCGCGGTGATCTCGGAGCCGACGTAGGACAGGGCCACGGTGGTGAAGCCGGGGCCGAGCAGGTCCTGGTCGGCCAGCGCCCGCACCCACAGCCGCCAGTCCTCGCCGCCCATCACCTTGACGGTCGCCGCCCGCTCGGCCTCGTCGGCCGGGGTGAGGCCGACGGTGCCGATCTGCGGGGCGCCGTCCTCGAAGAGCAGGGACGGCGAGGTGTACGGCGAGCCGAGGGGCTTGATCACCGAGTGGTGGACCTCGCCGGTGGCCGGGTCGGTGCGCCGGGGCGAGGCGAGCGAGTACACGAGGTAGTCGACCGGGCCGTAGCGCTCGGCGAGGAGCTTGAGCACCTCGGCGCGGGTGGCGTCCGCGTAGGCGTCGGCGTTGACGAAGGTGAAGTCTCCCCCGCTCCGCTCGACCAGGGCCGAGGTCGCGGCGGTGCGGTACCAGCCGGCGGTGGCGGTGCGCCGCTCGGTGGCGGCGGCCTCGTAGCCGACGCCGATGCCGCGGATGCCCTGGCGGCGCAGCCCGGCGAGCAGCAGCGCCTGGCCGTATCCGGCGCTGGCACCGAGGACCAGGGCGACCGGGGCCCGGCCGGCCGGCGCCGCGGGCGCGATGCGCTGCCACTGGCGGTCGACGGTCGCCGCGCTGCCGGCCGGGTGGGAGTTGACGATCAGGTAGCCCCGCTGCTTGGGGGTGATCTGCTGGATGCTCACGTGCTGGCGCCCTCTCCGATCCGGAGATCGTGATCAAGGTGTCGGTCGTCCGGAGCCTATCCGCGCCGGGGGGCACCGCCTTTGCCATGCCGTCACGGAAGATGCGGCCTCCACTTGTCGGAGGTCGTCATTGCGGCGGTGTCCCGCTTCGGCTAGCAGCCTTCCGGGCGATCCACGCGTGGAGCCGAACGACCGGAGAAAATCGCGTGACCCCGCCCGGGGCAGCGGCGACACTGGCGCCATGACCGGTTCCGCCCTGCCTCGGCTGCTTCGACCGCGTGCCCTGGGGCCCGGAGATCTCGTGGTCATCGCATCGCTGTCCGGTCCGCTGCCTACCGTTTACGAGCCCAACGTCGAGCGGACGGTGGTCGTGCTCGAACGGATGGGGTTCCGCGTGCGTCGGGCTCCGCTCCTCGAAGCGGGACGCCGCCGTTGGTGGAGCGCGGCCACGCCGGCGGAGATCGCCGGGGAGCTCAACGGTCTTCTGCGTGATCCCGAGGTGCGCGCGATCGTCGCGAGTGACGGCGGCCAGACGGCGCTCGGCTACCTCGACCTGATCGACGTCGAGGCGGTCAGGGCCGACCCCAAGCCAATCCTCGGCTACAGCGACATCTCGCTGCTGCATCTGGTGCTCCACGCGCGCACGGGGCTGGTCGGGTTCCACGCCGACATGGCCGTCCCGGGCTTCGGCGGACACTGGCAGTCCGCGTCCGTGGCGCGCCGAGCGGAACTCGAGAAGCTCTACTCCCGGTTGCTGACCGGCACCGAGGCGATCGGTGCGCTGCCCACGAGCCCGTCGTGGGAGTGCTGGCGTCCCGGTCGTGTCGAGGGGCGGCTGATCGGCGGGCTGATCAATCGCATCGTGCTGGCGCAGGCGACGCCGTTCGCGCTGCCCCTCGAACGGTTCGACGGTGCGGTGCTGTTCTGGGAGGAGATGGGCGGCCTGGCGTCGTACGTGTGGAGCTACCTGCAGGTGCTGCGACACAGCGGCATCCTCGATCGGATCGCCGGCATGGTCGTGGGCGTTCCGCGCGAGATCGGCGGACTCGAACCCGGCGCGTCCCCGACGCTGCGCGAGATCGTCCTCGACGTCCTCGGGGACCGTGACATCCCGGTCCTGGGCAACGTCGATTTCGGGCATGCCGGCCCGAATCTGCCGATGCCGGTCGGCATCCGTGTCGGCCTCGACGCGCAGCAGCGGACGCTGTCGCTGCTCGAACCGGCGGTAGCGCCGCACGCGACGCCGGGGCCGGTCGGCTGAGCACCGCGGCTCGGCGAGCCGGCCCCGGGCAGCACCCCCGGGGGCCGGCTCACGCTCCGGTGGCGTCCTGGGGGCGGTTCAGCCGCCAGACCACGGCGGTCCCGCTGCCGGCCGGGGCGAGCGGCAGCGCGGCCGGCTCCCGCCGGAGTTCGGTGAAGCCCAGGCGGCGCGGGACGGCGGCGCTGGCGGTGTTGGCCCGGTCGTGCACGATCTCCAGGTGGTCCACCTCCGGCAGGGTGAACATCTCCTCGGCCAGGGCCGCCACCGCCCGGGTAGCGAGGCCCCGGCCGGTGGCGGCCGGGTGCAGCCAGTAGCCGACGCGCCGGCCGCCGGACGAGCCCGCGCGGACGGCCTGGCACATGCCGACCGGGGCGCCGTCCTCGGTGATCGCGTAGGTGTACACCTCGCCGCTCGCCCACCAGGTGTCGCACCGGGTGAGCAGGGCGCGGGTGTGCTCCTCGTCGTGCCGGGCCACCCACGGCTCCCAGGGCCGCAAGTGCGCCAGGGACTCCTCGATCAGCGTGAAGGCCGCCGCGAAGTCCCGTTGTCCCTGCCAGCGCCGCAGCGCGAAGGACCCGCAGTCGACGACGTTCCTCGGTCGCACCATGCCGGCCATGATCCTTTCCCGCACGGTTCGCCGCAACCGCCCACCGTCAACTGCCGTGCGGTGCGCGCCCGGTGGGCGTCAGTGTCCGCCCCGGGGTTCCTCGCAGCCGCGGCCGTCCGGGTAGCCGCCGAACGCCTCCGCCCTGGTGGAGTCGGGGATCATCGTCCCGGTCAGGCACATCCCGGCGGCCTCGACGGTGAAGCCGACCGTGGTCCGCCCGATGCCCTGCACCCGCACCTTGTCCGCCGGGTAGCCGAGGCCGGTGAGCCGGAGACGGGTGCTCTCCGGGGTGTAGTCGTTGGCCGTGCGCAGCGGTTCGAGCGCCTCCTTGACGCGCCGGACGGCCGCCAGTCCGTCGCAGCGGCTCCGGCCGCGCAACGGGAGGGGCGCCTTGAAGGCGTGGTTCTCGGCGTAGTGGTCGAGCGGCGGCGCGGGCGGGGCGGTGGGGCTCCCCGTACGGGTGGGTGTCGGGGTCGGGGTCGGGGTCTCGCCGGGGCAGGGGAAGTCGACCGGCCCGCCCTGGGCCGTGGTCGCGGCGGTGGTCGCGGCGGTCGTCGGCGCGGCGGCGCCGGTGTCCTGGGCGGTGTCCACGTGCTTCGTCCCGCACCCCGCCGCCAGCACGGCGAGTAGCGCCAGTGCCGGTATGCCGAGGCGCCCCCGCCGGGTCCTGATCGTCGTCATCCCGCGATCATGCCCCGGGCGGCCGACCCGCGCCACCTCCGCGGCCGCACCGGTCGAACTGCCCGGCAGCACAGGCGTGTTGTGTGGATTCCGTACCCGCCGACCGCGCCGCGGCACACCGGACAGGCGCCGGAAAGGGTCGTGGGCCTGCCCGGGACCGGCGCCACCGCCACCGCCACCGCCACCGCCACCGCCACCGTCACCGCCACCGGAGGCTCGTTCGATGCGGACGCCCGGGCACCCGATGCCCGTTCCGCCGTTGGAGTGCTCTGCCTCCGCCCGCCGCGACATCCGCGACGCTCGGCCGCCCCGTGCGCCGCGAGGCCCACTAGGTTCCTGCCGTGGACGAAACCAGGGCTTCGAACGGGCGCGAGCCGTCCGCCGGCGAGCGCGTCGTGACCCGCCTGGACGCACGGCTGCCGGTCACCGAGGCGGGCCGGGAGCTGCTGCGCAAGGTCTTCCCGGACCACTGGTCCTTCCTGCTCGGCGAACTCGCGCTGTACAGCTTCGTGGTGCTGCTGCTGACCGGCGTCTACCTGACGCTCTTCTTCCGACCGAGCATGAACGAGGTCGTCTACCGGGGCGCCTACCTGCCGCTCGACGGCGTACGGGTGTCCGAGGCGTACGCGTCCACCCTGCGGATCAGCTTCGAGGTGCGGGGCGGACTGATGATCCGTCAGATCCATCACTGGTCGGCGCTGCTGTTCGCCTCCGCGATCGGTGTGCACCTGCTGCGGGTGTTCTTCACCGGGGCGTTCCGCCGCCCGCGCGAGCTCAACTGGGTGATCGGGGTGACATTGTTCAACCTGGCGCTGCTGGAGGGGTTCTCCGGCTACTCGCTGCCGGACGACACCCTCTCCGGCACCGGCCTGCGGATCGCCGAGGGCGTCCTGCTGTCGGTGCCTCTGGTCGGCAGCTACCTCACCCTGTTCGCCTTCGGCGGCGAGTTCCCCGGCCACGAGGTCATCCCCCGGCTGTTCACCGTGCACGTCCTCCTGGTCCCGGGTCTGCTGCTGGCCCTGCTCGGGGCGCACCTGACGCTGGTGGTGGTGTTGAAGCACACCCACTGGGCCGCCCCCGGCCGCACCAACCGCAACGTGGTGGGGATGCCGTTCTTCCCCCAGTTCCTCACCCGCACGGTGGGCCTGATGTTCGCGGTGGGCGGCGTGATGGCGCTGTCGGCCTTCCTCGCCGAGGTCAACCCGATCTGGCGGTACGGCTCCTACCGCCCCGACGTGGTCGGCACGGGCGCGCAGCCGGACTGGTACATCGGCTTCATCGAGGGGGCGCTGCGCCTGATGCCGGCCACCGAGACCAGGCTGCTCGGGCACACCGTGTCGTGGAACGTGTTCCTGCCCGCTCTGGTGGTGCCCGGTCTGCTGTTCGCGGCGCTGTACGCCTACCCCTTCGTCGAACGGTGGCTCGACCCGGGGACCGGCGAGCACCACCTGTGCGACCGCCCGCGCAACCGGCCCACCCGCACCGCGCTGGGCACCGCCGGGATCACCGTCTACGCGGTGCTGCTGATCGCCGGCGGCAACGACGTCATCGCGTACGCCTTCGAGCTCTCCGTGAACGCGCTCACCGTGGTGCTGCGGACGGCCCTGGTGGTGCTGCCGCCGGTGGTCTTCGTGCTCACCCGGCGCCTCTGCCTGGCCCTGCAGGCCCGGGACCGCTCCCGGCTGCTGGACGGCGACGAGACCGGCCAGATCGACCAGTCGCACGACGGCGGCTTCTCCGGCCACCGCCGCCCGGTACCCGAGGCCGAGCGGTACGCGCTGCTGGCGCGCTCCGCGGCGGATCCGGTCACGGCCCTTCAGGGGGCGCCGCGGCACGAGCGGGTACGGGCCGCGGCGAGCTCCTGGTTCCACCGCGACCGGGTCGAACTCCCCTCCACCGAGCGGGAGTCGGAGCGGATGGCGGCCATCCTCACCGCCCCGGCGCACCCCGCTCCCCCGGCCGTCCGGGCGCCCGCACCCGCCCCGGGCGGCCCGCTCCGGCGGCTGCTGCGCCGGTTCAGCCCGCGTCGTGGTCGCGGTACTGGAAGATGAAGCCGGCGACGGCGAACGCGAGCACCAGGGCGCCGACGACGATCAGCCACCGGGCGAAGACCAGTCCCAGGGCGAAGACCGTCACACCGACCGCAGCGAGGACCGGACAGCCGCTGCGGGCCGGGAAGAACCCCACCGGCCCGGCGGCCTCGGCGATCTCGGCCTCCTTGCGGTCCTGCGCCCGGCCGCCGCCCAGCCGCCGGTGCTGGACGAACCAGAACAGCGCGACCAGGCCGGACATCAGGAACGCCACCGCCAGGATCGCCTTGCCGGCCGGCTCCCGGGCCCAGAGGCCGTAGACCAGTCCGGTCACCGCGAAGAAGGCCGTCATGACGGCGAACAGCCATCCTTCCGCCTTCACCGCCCGCTCCCCCGCCCGCCTGAACGGCCGTGCGGCACACCGGTGTTGACGCTCGACGGCTCCTCCGTCGGCACCTCAGGATGGTGCAGGTCGAAGGCCGGCGACTCGGAGCGGATCCGGGGCAGCGCGTGGAAGTTGTGCGACGGCGGCGGGCTGGAGGTGGCCCACTCCAGCGACCGGCCCCAGCCCCACGGATCGTCCTCGGCGACCTTCTCGCCGTACCTGGTGGTCCGCCAGACGTTGTAGAAGAACGGCAGGTTGGAGATCCCGAGCAGGAACGAGCCGATCGAGGCGCAGACGTTCAGGGCCGTGAAGTCGTCCACCGCCAGATAGCTCGCGTAGCGGCGCGGCATCCCCTGGGCGCCGAGCCAGTGCATCACCAGGAAGGTGGTCTGGAACCCCGTGAACAGGATCCAGAAGTGGACCTTGCCCAGCCGCTCGTCGAGCATCTTCCCGGTGAGCTTCGGCCACCAGAAGTAGAAGCCCGCGAAGGTGGCGAAGACGACCGTCCCGAACAGTACGTAGTGCAGGTGGGCCACCACGAAGTAGCTGTCGGTGACGTGGAAGTCGATCGGCGGCGCGGCCAGCAGCACCCCGCTCAGCCCGCCGAACAGGAAGGTCACCAGGAAGCCGATCGACCAGAGCATCGGGGTCTCGAAGGACAGCGAGCCGTTCCACATCGTCCCGACCCAGTTGAAGAACTTCACCCCGGTGGGCACCGCGATCAGGAAGGACATCATCGAGAAGAACGGCAGCAGCACCTGGCCGGTGGCGAACATGTGGTGGGCCCACACCGACATGGACAGCGCGGTGATGGCGATGGTCGCGCCGATCATGCCGTAGTAGCCGAACAGCGGCTTGCGGCTGAACACCGGGATGATCTCGCTGATGATGCCGAAGAACGGCACCGCGACGATGTACACCTCCGGGTGGCCGAAGAACCAGAACAGGTGCTGCCACAGCAGCGCCCCGCCGTTCGCCGCGTCGAAGGCGTGCGCGCCGAACTTGCGGTCCGCCTCCAGGCAGAGCAGTGCGGCGGTCAGCACCGGGAAGGCCAGCAGCACCATGACGGAGGTGAACAGCACGTTCCAGGTGAAGATCGGCATCCGGAACAGCGTCATGCCCGGCGCCCGCAGGCAGGTGATGGTGGTGATGAAGTTGACCGACCCGAGGATGGTGCCGAGGCCGGCCACCACCAGGCCGAGCGCCCACAGGTCCCCGCCCGCCCCGGGCGAGAACAGCGGCCCGTTCAGCGGCGCGTACGCGAACCAGCCGAACGAGGGCGCACCCCCGGTGGTGAGGAAGCCGCTCAGCACCATCAGCCCGCCCAGCAGGAAGGCCCAGTAGGTGAAGGCGTTCAGCCGGGGGAAGGCGACGTCCGGCGAGCCGATCTGCAGCGGCATGATCGCGTTGGCGAACCCGGCGAAGGTCGGGGTGGCGAACAGCAGCAGCATGATCGTGCCGTGCATGGTGAACAGCTGGTTGTACCGCTCGTTCGACAGCAGCCCGGTGTCCGGCCCCATCAGCTGGGCCCGCATCAGCAGCGCGAGCACGCCTCCTACCAGGAAGAAGCCGAAGGCCGTCGCCAGGTAGAGGTTCCCGATGACCTTGTGGTCCGTGGTGAACAGCCAGCGCAGCAGCGTGCTGCCCTGCCGGACCCGCGCCCGGGTGCGGTCCTGCGCCCGGGGCGGCGCGGTGGACGAAGCGCTCATGGAACCTCCGCAGCGGAGCCGGTGACGCCCCCGGTCGCGGCGCCGACCCCCTCCCCGGCCCGGCGGAGGGCCCGCCCTCGCACGCCATCGCCGACCCTAGCGGCGGCGGCCCCGGCCGCCGGGGCGCCACGCGGTACGGCCCTTCGACCGGGCGCGGCGCCGTCCGGGGCTTCGGGCTCAGCGCTCCCGCAGGTCGGGGACCACCTCGCGCAGCCGCTCGGCGCCGAGCGCGCCCGCCCGCAGCAGGACCGGGACCTCGCCGGTGACGTCCACGATCGAGGAGGGCACGGCGGCCGCGGTCGGGCCCCCGTCGAGGTAGACGGCCACCGAGTCGCCGAGCATGCCCTGGGCGGCGTCGCAGTCCTGCGGCGAGTCGTGCCCGGTCAGGTTCGCGCTGGAGACGGCCAACGGCCCGGTGGCGTTGAGCAGTTCGATGGCGACCGGGTGCGCGGGCATCCGCACCGCGACCGTCCCGTTGGTCTCGCCGAGGTCCAGCTCGACCGACTCCAGGTGGCGGGCGACCACGGTCAGCCCGCCCGGCCAGAACTCCTTGACCAGCTGCCGGGCGCGCTCCGTCACCTCGACCAGCCCGTCCAGCGCCTCCGGGGAGCCGACCAGCACCGGCGAGGGCATGTTCCGGCCCCGGCCCTTGGCCCGCAGCAGGCGGTCGACCGCCTCCGGTGCGAAGGCGTCGGCGCCCACGCCGTACACGGTGTCCGTGGGCAGCACGACCAGCTCACCGCGGCGCACCGCGGCCACGGCCTCGCGCAGCCCGGCCGCGCGCTCGGACGGGTTCGAGCAGTCAAAACGACGAGTCATCAGGGGTCTCCACCAGCGGGCCGCCGGCCCGCACCGTTCCTCCGGCCCGGCCACCTCTCCGACCGGACACGTCCTGGTCAGCCTACCCGTCCCGGCCCCGCCGCCCGGCCGCGCCCGGGTCCGGCCGGCTCGGTCGCCTCCGCCGCTCGGGTGGCGCGGGGCGGTAGCGCCGTAGCGGGCCGTGGTCCCCGGGGGCGGGCCGTGGCGGGCGGACGTAGGTTGCGGACATGACCAGTGACGAGACCGTCCCGGGCGTGGGAGTTCGCCCGCTGGACGAGGTGTTCGCCGCGATCGACAAGGTCAACCGGCGCCCGCGGCCCTGGACCGGCTTCGAGCACGGCGTGCTCGGCGCCTACCGGTGGGCCGCCGGCGCCCAGGTCGCGGCCCCGGTCACCGCCGCGGCCACGGCCGCCGCGACGGCCGGCGCCACCGGTCCGTGCCACGCCCAGCTGCTGGCCGAGTGCCAGGCCGCCGCCGTCCACCTCCACCGGGTCCGCGCCCAGGGGTCGGACCACAGCTACGTGCTCGGCGTCCACCGGGCCCTGGCCTGGCTCTGCGGACTGCACGAGGACCGCCCCTGAGCGGGGCGGTCCGGTGCGTCGGGTGGCCGTCGCACGGCACTGAGCAGGGGTCAGCCCGGGTCAGTAGTAGTGCCGGCGGCCGCCGACGGCGTGCCCGAGTGCCCCGGCGACCCACAGGACCAGACCGATCGCGACCAGCACGATGCCGATGGTCCACAGGATCGAGATGCCGGTGACGAAGCCGATGATGAGCAGGATGACACCGAGGACTATCACGAGGGTCTCCAAGGTTGACGGGTGGCGACGACGGAGGCGGCCTCGTCGGCCGGAACCGGCCTGGGCCTTCCCCGGGGAGCGGGCCGGTCCCGCCCGGCCCGGCTCCACACCCCACGCGTGTACCGCGCCGCCGCCCGGGCAAACAACCGGCCCGTCATTCCCTCTCAGCGCCGGTGGCGGCCGCGCCGGCGGCGGGGCGGCGCGGCCATCCGGGGCGCGGGCAGGAAGAGCCGGGCCAGCTCGCGGCCCAGGTTGACGCCGATGGCGAGGGCCATCGCCATCGCGCCGGCCCGCCCGATGCCGCTCAGCCCGACCTCGGGCTCGCCGCGCACGAAGGCGAGCATCCCGAAGTACAGCACCGAGCCGGGCAGCAGCGGCCCCAGCGCGGCGGTGATGTGCGGCAGCGCCGAGCTGCCCCGGCAGCGCGCCATGAGCTGGCCGGACAGTCCCACCAGCCCCGCCGCCAGGCCGGTGGCCAGGATCGGCTCGCCGCCCGCGTTCACCAGCACCCCGTACGTGGTCCAGCCGGCCGCGCTGTTCAGCAGAACCGCCGGCAGGGTGCCCGGCTCGGTGTTCAGCAGCACCGCGAACGCCAGGGTCAGGAGCACCGCGGCGGCGAGCTGCAACGGCGGGTTCACCGCGCCGGTCGGAACGTCCTGGGCGGCCAGGTCGGCGCCGTTGTTGACGCCGACGTAGAGCACCGTCATCACCCCGATCACCACCCCGGCCATCAGGTACAGCGCTTCGAGCAGCCGGGCGGCGGCGGTGAGGTAGAAACCCGCCAGGCCGTCCTGGGCCGCCGCCACCATGGGCCACCCCGGCAGCACCGCGTACAGCCCCCCGGTGATCACCACCGATCCGCGCAGGTGCAGCCCGTTGAACGACAGCAGGATGCCGATCACGGCGGCGGGGACCGCCGCCACCACGAACTGGTAGAAGGCCGGGAGGTCGTGGCGCGCCACCAGCGCCGAGAGCCGCTCGCCCGCCAGCGCGGCGACGACGGCGCTGGCGAACACCAGCCAGGCCCGGGCGTCGGCCCGGCCGCCGATCAGCAGCGTGGCGGCCCCGGCCATCCCCCCGCAGCAGAGCACGAACAGCCGGCCCGAGTAGCGGCGGCTGTGCCGGCGGGCCGCCACCAGCCGGCCGTGCGCCTCCCGGACGGCCATCCCGCCCACGGTGATCTCGATGACCAGCCGGAACACGGCCGCCAGCCGCGCGTAGTCGACCGCCGGGCGGCGGACCGAGCACTCGGCCGTCAGCGAGGGCTCCGACGGGCCGGGCTGGTACGAGATCGCCACCCGGGTGAAGGTGACCTGCGGGTCGCACGGCTGGAGCCGGTAGGCGTGCGCGACCGCGAGCATGGCCGCCTCGACGTCCTCCGCGGCCTCACCGCTGGCCAGCAGCAGCTCTCCGACCAGCAGCGCGAGCTCCAGCACCTGCGCCGGTTCGACACCCGCCGGCGGCTCCGCGCCGGCCTCCGGCCCGGGCTGCCGATCGGCCGTCGGGGTGCGCAGCAGCGGCAGCATCATGTCGGGCCATGGGGCCGCGGTGCCGTCGCCGTCCGGTCCGGACCGGGCGCTCGTCTCGCGCCGTCCGGGCGCGGGGGCCTGCGGCGGCACCCGTTCGGGCCGGGTGGGCCGCCCTTCCGGGCCGGCGGGCGCGCCGAGCTGCTCGTGTTCCGTCATCGCGACTCCCTGACCCCACCCCCTCCGTCAACAACGTGCAGCCGTTCAATTACCCGGAGTGACGCTGCGGCGAACGCGCCACACCCGGCACACCCGTACGGACCGGAGCACGACCCGCCGTACACGCCCCGTCGCCCCGCGCGTGCCGACCTCGGGGGCGGGGCCGACCGGCCGCCGGGCTCCCGGACGGGCCCGCACACCGCCCCGACCGGCGGATTCGCGGCGGCGTTCGCGGGTACACGCAGCGGCGCTACGACCCCGAGCGAGGAACGGGGGCTCCGGCCATGCCCCGAGGATCCAGCCCCGAGCGGGAGCGCCAGTACGAGCACATCAAGGACAGCGCGCTCGACCGGGGCGAGAGCGAGAAGCGGGCCGAGGAGATCGCCGCCCGGACGGTGAACAAGGAGCGCGCCAGGCACGGCGAGTCGAGGACCGCCAGCCGGAGTTCGACCCACGACATGTCCTCCGGCCGGCGCGGCGGACAGCGCTCGCACCGGGGCGCCCGGGGCCCGACCTACGACCAGCTGTACAACGAGGCCAGGCAGCGCGGCATCAAGGGCCGCTCCACGATGAACAAGAGCCGGCTGGCGCACGCGCTCGGCCGCTGAGCGGCGTGCCACCCCAGGAGGTGCCCCGATGACCGTCCCGATGCCCCCGGATCCGGACACCCGGCCGACCCCCGGCCCCGGCCCCGACCCCGCGCCTCGGCCGGGCGAGCCCGATCCCGCGCCGCCGCCGATCCCGCCGTTCCCGCAGCCGGAGCCGCTCCCGGACCCCGACGCACCACCGCTTTCCCAGCCGCACGCCGGGCAGGACTGAGGCCGCGGCGCGGTAGCGCCGGTGCCGGTCGGGGCGGCAGTGGCGGGCGGTCAGAAGCGCGGGCGATCAGAAGCGCGGCGCCAGCAGGCCTTCCAGCTCGGCCTCGAAGAGCAGTGCGGGCCGGAAGCCCATGCCGGTGAAGTGCCCGGCGAGCTCCAGTGACAGCACGCCGTGCAGGCGGGTCCAGAAGGCCAGGAAGCGGTGCAGCACCTCGGGCGGGGCCGGCTGATCGCCCGCCCAGCCCCGATGGCCCAGCAGGTGGGTGGCGAACGGCGCCTGCGGCGTCTCCGGCCCGGCCGGGGCGAGCGCCGCACAGGCGTCGACCAGCGTCCGCATCACCTCGTCGGCGATGGCGGTGGTGTCCTCCGGTGCGCGGTAGCCGGGCACGGGGGTGCCGTAGATCAGGAAGTACCGCTGGGGGTCGGCCAGCGCCCACTCGCGCAGGACGTGGGCGAGCCCGGCCAGGTCGGCGCCCTCGGCGGCGGCCGCGCCGAGGGTGTCGGCGAGGCTCCGGTACGCGTCCCGGACGAGTTCGGTGATCAGCTCGTCGCGGCCGGCGAAGTAGCGGTAGAGCGCCGGGCCGCTCAGGCCCATCCGCTTGGCGATCGCGTTGACGGAGAGCGCCGAGGCGCCGGCCGTGGCGATCTGGTCCCAGGCGTGCGCCTTGATCTCCTCGCGCACCTGGGCCCGATAGCGCTCGCGCGGGGTGTCCGCGCCCGTCCCGGCCATGCTTCGCCCCGCTCCCCGAGTTGCCCGACTACATGTTCACGCTTCCGTTAGAAGGTATCACGGAACCTGTTGACCTCCCAGGACTCGGGGAGTTACAACTTCTAACGAAGGCGTGAGCATCTAGCTCGCGGCGACCGTCGTGCCGTTCCCGACGGCCGACCAGTGAATGGGGAGTTCCATGTCCGGCACCCGCACCACCGGCACCCTCAGCACCCGCACCACCGGCATCCGCAGCGCCCTGCTGACCGTCCCGCTCGCCCTCGGCCTGCTCGGCGCCGTCGCAGCGCCGGCCGTCGCCGCGCCGGCCGGGGCCGCCACCGCCCACCGCCCCGGCTCCTCGCTCACCTGCCGCGGGGCGGGCGTCGACCCCGACGCCCGGGTCCGCTACCGGACCGGGACCGTGATCCACGCGCCGCTGCGGACCGTCTGGCGGCTCCAGACCGACGTGGAGCGCTGGCCCGACTGGCAGGCCCCGGTGCGGAGCGCCGAGCGCCTCGACGGCGGCCCGCTGCGCCCGGGTTCGGTGTTCCACTGGACCACCCCGCTGCCCCCGAACCCCGCCTCGACCGACCCCGTCCTGGAGATCACCTCCACCGTCCGGCAGCTGCGGCCCGGCTCCTGCATCCGCTGGACCGGCCCGGCGGTCGCGACCGGCCTGCGGATCGACGGCGTGCACGTGTGGAACTTCACCGAGGTGCCCGGCGGCGTCCTGGTGCGCACCGAGGAGACCCACACCGGCCCCCAGGTCGACGCCGACGTCCCCGCCGCCACCGACATCCTCCGCCAGGGCCTCGAAGGCTGGCTGCACGACCTGAAGACCGCCGCCGAGGCCGGCGCCACCCGATAGCACCGCCGCGCCGGCGAACCGCCGGGCTTCCCCGCGCGGGATCGGGACCCGGAAGAGCCCGGCCGCGCACGGAAGTCCCCGGACCGCGCATGGAAGCCCCCGACCGGGGCAGACGCCGCCCGGGGCGGACTTCGCCCCCGTCGACGAGAGGAGGCACCCGCTGTGGGTACCGAGAAGAAGCTGCACAACATGGCGGAGAAGGCGAGCGGCAAGGCCAAGGAAACCGCCGGGCGGGCCACCGGCGACCGCTCGACCGAGCTCAAGGGCAAGACCGAGCAGGTGAAGAGCGACCTGAAGCAGGCCGCGGAGAAGGTCAAGGACGCGGGCAGGCATTGACCCGGCACCCGGCGGTCGCCCCGGGCGGCCACCGGGTGTCCGCCCATCCACCGCACCCCGCAGAGGAGTCGGATCCCGTGAACGACCAGCACGAACCCGTCCCCAGGGACTCCCCGGTCCCGGTCGAGACCCCCGAGTCCCGGATGGCCGGCGAAAGCGCGCCGCGGTCCGGGCACGAGCGGTCCGGGAACGAGGAGGAGAAGAGGCGTCGGCAGGGCGCCGAGTCCGAGACCACCGCGCCGGCCCACGACCCGGACCCGCACGAGCCGCCGGACTGAGCAACCGGGGTGCGCGGCCCGTACGGTGACCACCGGTCCGCCCGCTCCCGCTGCAGCGGCGGTCGTCCTCCGGTGGACCGAAGCCGGGCCGACCGACACCCGGCCGGACCGACACCCGGCCGGACCGACGCCCGGCCAACGGGCTCCGGACGCCCGCTCAGGGGGCGAGCAGCCCCTGCCGGCCCGCGTACTCCCCGAGGCCGTCGGCCGTCGCGCCGGCCCAGCCGACGAAGCCGTCGGGCCGGACCAGGAAGACGCCGGTGCCGTACGCCGCGTAGGCCGGGATGCGGACCACCGGGGCGGTGACGGCGGGCAGCGGCGCGTCCGTGCCGACGGTGAGCAGCGTCCAGTGCGGCCCGCGGAAGGCGTCGAACAGCCGGACGCCGCCCCGCCGGCCGTCCGGGGCACGGTCACCGGCCCGCAGCGCGTCCGCCGGGAGGTTCCGGCGGGTCTCCACCGAGAGCGTGGACTCCCGGTAGCCGAGGCCGAGTTGCTGGGTCGCCCGGCCGCGGCGCTCCTCGCCGCGGTGGACCCGGGTGGACAGCTCCAGCATCGCCGCCGCGTTGCTGCGGCGCTCCTCCTGGTAGCTGTCGAGCAGTTCCTCCCCCGCTCGTCCGGCCAGCACCGCGGCCAGCTTCCAGCCCAGGTTGTAGGCGTCCTGGACGCTGGTGTTCAGGCCCTGCCCGCCGGCCGGGGAGTGGACGTGCCCGGCGTCGCCCGCGAGGAACACCCGGCCCGCGCGGAAGCGGTCCGCGAGTGCGGCGCGCGGGCGGAACTCGGAGATCCAGCGCAGTTCGGTGACCTGCGCGGCGGTCAGGTGGGAGCGGGCCGCGACCACCTCGCGCAGTCCGTCGAGGGTGAGGTCGACGGCCGTGCCCTCCGGGAACTGGGCGACCAGCTGGAAGTCCTCGGTGCCGCCGAGCGGGCAGATCGCCAGCAGCCCCTCGGCGGACCGGAACACGTGCCAGTGCTCGCGGCCCAGGCCGTCGATCCGGACGTCCGCGACCAGCATCCGGTCCGGGTCGACGGTCTCGCCGGTCATCCCGATGCCGAGCAGCCGCCGCACCGTCGAGCGCCCGCCGTCCGCCGCGACGACGTACCGCGCCCGGACCGGGCCGCCGGCGGCGAACTCGGCGGTCACGCCCTCCTCGTCCTGGGTCAGGCCGACCAGCTCCCGGCCGAACGCGACCTCGCCGCCCAGCTCGCGCAGCCGCCCGTACAGCACCTGCTGGGTGCGCCACTGGGGCAGCATCAGCGCCTCGGTGTACGGCTCGGCCTCGGTGGGCTCGATCGGGTCGTACATCCGGTGCTCGCCCTGGGGTTCGCCGTCCTGCCAGATCAGGTTGGGCGGGTAGTGCCCCGCCACCGCGCGGACCCGGTCGAGCACGCCGAAGTCGTCGAACACCTCCAGGGTGCGCGGCTGGAGGCCCTTGCCGCGCGAGCCGGGGAAGAGTTCCGCGCCGCGCTCGACCACCAGCGCGGCGACGCCGTGCCGGGCGAGGTCCAGCGCCAGGGCGAGTCCGGTGGGCCCGGCACCGACGACCAGGACGTCCGTGTGCATGCCGCGAGAAGTCACGGCAACCTCCTTAACGTTGTTAAGTAGCCGTGCCGACAGCCTGCACTTAACGGCGTTAAACTGTCAACCGTGACCCCGCAGAGAACCCCCAAGCTCGACCGCGCCCAGGTCGTCGACACCGCGCTGAACCTGCTGAACGAGGCCGGCCTGGACGGCCTGACGCTGCGCGCCATCGCCACCCGGCTCGACGTCAAGGCACCCGCGCTGTACTGGCACTTCAAGGACAAGCAGGCGCTGCTCGACGAGATGGCGACCGAGATGATGCGCCGCATGACCGGCCGGGCGGGGGAAGGCCCGCCTGCGGGCGACTGGCGGGAGAGCTACCTGAGGACGATGCGCACCCTGCGCGCCGAACTGCTGCGCTACCGCGACGGCGCGAAGGTCTACAGCGGCGCCCGGTTCACCGACACCAGCTACGCGGCCGGCCTGGACGCCTCGCTGCGCGTGCTGGTCGAGGCCGGCTTCACCCCGACGGCCGCCACCCGGGCCTGGCAGACCGCCTACAGCTTCACCATCGGCTACGTCATCGAGGAGCAGGCGATGGGCCCCAACCCCTTCGACGGCGCGGAGGGCTACGACGTGGACGCCCGCGCCGAACGCCTGGCCGCCCACCCCCTGGCCGCCGAGTCGGGCCGGGTGATGTTCCAGGACTTCGACGAGGGCTTCGAACAGGGCCTGGCGGCGATCCTCGCCGGGGTCGAGGCCACCCTGCTCGGCTGACGGCTCCGGCCCCGCCGTCACGCACCGGCGCCCGCCGCGCCGTACCGGGAGACGGCACCGCCGGGCCCGCACCGGGGCCCGGCGGTGTCCGTGCTTCGGAGGAGTTTCGACGTGGCGCGGTCGAGCGCGGTCGAACGCGGTCGAGTGCGATCGAACGCCGTCGAACGCGGTCGACCACCGTGGAGCGCGGTCAGGCGGTCATGAACTCGCCCGCCCGCAGCGCCCGCCGCACGATCCGAACATCCCCGACGTACCCGTGGAAGACCTTGTCCAGCACCCCCGCGTACGCGTACCCGCCCAGCATCCACGGCCGCCCCAGGGTGGTCAGCCCGACCGCGGGCGTCGCCGGGTTGCGCGCCACCTCGCAGCCGTCGACGTACATCCGGCTGAGCTTCCCGTCATTGACCACCGCGACGTGCCACCACCGGTCCAGCGGCAGCTGGTGGCCCCAACAGGTCGACGCACCGGTCTGGTTGAGCGGGTAGACGCACCACTGGAGGGCCGGCGCCTCGGAGACGCTGAGCGTGGCGACCGGCTCGTCGGCGTCCGTCCCCGGCCCGCTCCTGCCCGCCTCACCGGCCGTCCCCCACCGGCTGAGCAGGGCGGACCAGCTACTCCGCGCGGAGTCCCAGTCGGCGGGCAGCTTGAAGAAGGCCTCGACGGTGAACCCGCGCTCGAAGGTCTCCCGGTTCAGCGGCGCGGTGGGCACGGTCTGCAGGTAGCCGCCGCGCACCGGCGAGCGGGTGCCCTTGAACAGCAGACTGCCGTGGCCGGGCTGGTCCGGGTGGTGCTCGGCGGACCAGCTGAGCGCGCCCTCGGGCGTGCCGGGGGCGCCCTGCCAGAGCAGGTCGTTGCCCTGCCCGCTCAGGTCCTTGACGACCTGCTGCGGGGAGACGGCCGTGCCGTCCCCGCCGCCGCCGTCGAACCGCCAGTAGGCCACCGTGTCGCGCACCAGCAGCTCGCCCGCCCGGCGCGCCGGGCGCTGCGGGACGGGCGCGAAGCCGGCGAACCGGCGGTCGAAGTCGATCGCGAGCGAGAAGCGGTCCACGTCCGAGGTCAGCTCGACGTGCTGGGCCGCCAGCGCGTTGCGCTCCTCGGCCGCGATCTGCTGGATCCACGGCGAGAAGGTCGACACGTCGACGGTGTTGCGGTCGAGATCGAAGCGGTACGCCCGGATCATCGCCGCGCCGCCGTAGTAGCGGTCCTGGTAGTTGGTGATGTGGACGTGCACGTCGTGGCCGGCCTTGTTCTTCAGCACGGTGCGGCCGGGCGGCCAGTAGTGCCCGTTGACGGTCAGGAAGATCTGGTCGTTGCCGTCGACCAGCCGCTCCCAGAGCCGCTTCCCGTTGTCGGACAGCTCGGCGCGGCCGCTGTCGTCGGCGTACGCCAGGTCGTGGGTGGTCAGGATCACCGGGACCTTCGGGTTGGCCGCGATCACCCCGTTCGCCCAGGCGAAGCCCGCGTCGGAGAGCCGCCAGTCCAGCGAGAGCACCATCCAGTCGCGGCCGGCCGCCCGGAACACGTGGCAGGTGTTGTAACCGTCCGGGCTGGACCCGCGGTACCCGGCGGTGCGGGCGGCCCTGGCCTTGCTGAAGGTCTCCAGGTAAGGGGTGCTGCCGCGCTGGTCGTCGGTCGAGGAACGGACGTCGTGGTTGCCGGCGAGCACCCCGTAGGCCGCGCCCGCGTCGTCCAGCAGGCCGAACACCTTGGTGACGGCGGCGAACTCGACGGCCAGGCCGTTCTCGGTGACGTCCCCGAGATGGGACAGGAAGACGATGTTGTCGTCCGTCCCGTCCTCCCGGTTGACCCCGCCGTCCAGCACGTAGCGGACCGAGGCCTCCAGCGGCGCCGAGTGGATCCGGTCCTGGTCGAACAGGTACTGGGTGTCCGGCATGACCACGACGGTGAACTGCCGGGCGTCCGGGTCCGGCTGCCAACGCCCCTTCCCCGCGGCCTTCTTCGGCTTCTTCCCGGCCCCGCCGGCCTGCTCGGCCCCACCGCCCTGCTCGGGCCCGGCCGCCTGCGCGGGCACCGCACCGAGCAGGCCGAGACCGGCGGTGCCGACCCCGGCGCCCACCAGACCGGCCCCGCGCAGGAATCGGCGCCGACTGGCCGCGGCCGTCCCCTCCCCGTCGAGGTCGGCGGTCCGCGGGCAGCCGCACTCGTGCTCGGTCGCCTGGATGTCGTGCATGTTCGCTCCCGGAAGTGGTGTGGGCCCCGACGGTAGGCACCGGGAGCAGTCGTGGATCATCGGCCGGGCCACGCCCCGTTGAACAGCGGCCGAATCCACCGGGCGCCGGCGCCGCGATGATCCCGCGCGGGCACCAGCGCGACCGCAGCCCGGCGCCCGGCCGGGCCCCGCAGCCCGCCGGCCCCGGGGCCGGGTGTCGCCCGAAGGCCGGGAGCGAAAACCTTTGCAGCACCCTTATTCACTCGGCGGTCCCGCTTGTGGGTGAGATCGTGCCGGACATGAACGAGACAGGACATACCGCGTCCGACGATTCCGACCTGTTGGCCAGGATGGAGCAGAACCTGGCCGAACACGCCTGCCACCTGCACCGCCGCACGAAGCACTCGACCGTCACCGAGACGGCCGATCTCGTGATCGCCGACAGCGGGCTCGACGACGACACCTTCAACATCGTGGCGGCCGCGCGTTTCACCGACGACACCGCTCGCGACCGGGTGACGGAGACGGTCCGCACACTGACCGCGACCGGCCGGCCCTTCTCCTGGTGGGTCGGCCCCGCCACCGCACCCCCGGACATCGCCGCGCTGTTGACCGACGTCGGCCTCAAGGCCTCCGAGACCGAGACCGGCATGTGGATGGATCTGCGCACCGCCCCGCCGGAGCCCCACGCCGACGGCCTGGAGATCCGTCCCGTGACGACTCCCGAACGACTCGCCGACTACGCGATGGTCCTGGCCGCGAACTGGGACCCGCCGGCCGCCACCGTCCGCCGCTTCTACGCCGATGCGACCGAGCGGGCCCTGGCCCCCGACTGCCCGGCGCGCTACCTCATCGGCTACGCGGACGGACGACCGGTCTGCTCGGCCGAGGTCTTTCTCTTCGCGGGTGTCGCCGGGATCTACAACATCGCGACCCTCGCCCCCGACCGCCGCCGCGGGTACGGCGGAGCCATCACCCTGGCCACCCTGCGCACGGCCCACGACGCGGGCTACCGCACCGCGGTCCTGCAGGCGTCATCGGACGGGGAACCGGTCTACCGCCGTCTCGGATTCCAGGCCTGCGGCCGGTTCACCGAGTACGCAGTCACCCCCTGAGACCTCCGGCCGGGCCGACGGCCGGCGGTCCGGCTGCGGCTCGACCAGCGCGGGTGGGCACCCGCCGACGTGTACCGGCGCCGGGCGCGGGTAGGCGCACCGACGGAACACCACCGATCGACTCCGTTCGGGGGTCGTCATGTCCGTACAACGCAGACCGAGCGTGCAGCACGGCGGCGGGGCCCGTCGCCGGAGCGGCGAGCGCCACGACTTCCCGCACACCTCGCAGGGCCCCGGCCGGACGACGCCGCAGCTGCGGCCCGAGGAATCGGTGCGCCGGGGCACCGAGCCGGTGACCGCCCGTTCGGACCTGGAGCTGCGGCGGCTGCTGTCCCGGGTCTTCCTGGTCCTGTTCGTCGGCGGGACGGTGGCCTTCGCCGTGCTGGCCGCGCTGGCCGGCCCGGGCCCCGCGCCCAACCGGGGGACCTACGCCTTCTTCGCCGCCCTGTGCGCCGGGTTCGCCGCCCTCGCCGGACTCGACCTGCTGGTGATCCGGCGCCGCCTGGCCGCCGGCCAGGGCCGCGACCGGACCGGTGCCCCGGGGCGCCCGGGCGCCGAGCGTCGGGGCTCCGACCGCCGGGAGTGAGCCGGTGCCCGCGCCGGGCCTGACCACCACCGGCCCACAACCATCCCACCGGGTCTGGCCCGGTGGCCGTTCGGCAGAGCCCGGGTTTGCATGGACTCACCGAGCCCCCAGCGATCCGGAGGTAGCGCCGTGTACGAGATGTGGGCCGAGCACGACCCGGCGGTCTCCCCGCCCGCCGTGGTGTGGCACGTGGTGGCGAAGGACGACGCGTCGTCCTCGCTCTGCGGGCGGTTCCTGGAGCCCTCCCAGCGCGTCGTCCCGGCAGCGGACGGTGCCGGTGCGGCCGGGCCGGACCGGTACTGCGACCCCTGCCTGGTCACCGTGCGCGAGGCCTTGGCCGCCACCACGCGGTGACCGTCCGTCGCGACGCCCGCCCGCGTCGCCTCCGCTCCTCCATCGCCTTCGTTGCGGCACGCATCGCCTTCGTTGCGGCACGCGTCCCGGCCGCGTGCTCAGGGCAGCGGCACCGCCATCAGGCACGGGTGCCGGCTGCCGGCTCCGGGAGAATCCAGGACGGTGGCCACCCCGCTGGCGATCTCCACCCGCAGGTCGCCGTCCGCACTCTCCCAGACCAGGCCGCCGTCGGGCCCCACGATCTGCGTCTCGTGCACGACGACCGAGCACAGTGGGGCGTGCCCGCCGATCGGGCCGGGGAGCGTCACCGCGTAACGGCGCGTGAGGCTTCTCATGTCTGCCTCCTTCTCCCCCCACCCTGCGTCATCGATTCTCCCCACATCCGACCGCTTGTACACGGAGGACCACTGTCCTCCCGAGGGAGACCGGTGCCGCTTCGCGCCTGCCCCGGCCCCGCGCGTTTACACCCGGCAGACCGCCCGTGGGAGTGAACGGCGCCGAACCGGACCGGCGGCCCGGGCCGCTGGGCAGCCGCCGTCCCCGGGTGCCGGCCCGCCGGACCCGCGCGGGGGCGCCGGCCCGGGGCCCGTCCCCGTCCGGGGAACACGTCCCCTCCGGCCTGCGGACGGCGGCCGGGTACACCTGGCGGCTGGCGCTGCTCGGACTCTTCGCCTACCTGGTCGTCGACGTCCTCGCCAGGCTCCAGCTGGTGGTCGTCGCCCTGTTCGTGGCCCTGGTCATCACCTCCGTGCTGCGCCCGCTGGTCGACCTGCTGGCCCGGGGCACGCCGCGCTCGCTCGCCGTCGTGATCGCCTTCCTCTGCACCCTCGTGCTCGTCGGCGGGGTGCTGGCGCTGGTCGGCACGACCGTCGCCGACGAGTGGACCCGGCTGGGCAACGAGCTGCGCGGCGGGCTCTCCCGGATCGACCGCTGGCTCACCGGCGCCCCCTTCCACCTGCGCCCCGGCACCGTCACCGACCTGCGGGCCAAGATCGGCGCGTTCGTCTCGGCCCACCGCTCCGCCCTGGTCAGCACCGCGCTCAGCGGCGCCGGCCGGATCGTCGAGCTGGTCACGGGGCTGGCGCTCGCGGTCTTCTGCTCGGTGTTCTTCCTGCACTCCGGCGACCGGATGTGGTCCTGGGCGCAGCGGCAGATGCCGGCCCGGAGCCGGTCGGCCTGGGACCGTGCCGGTCGTACCGCCTGGCGCACCTTCGCGGGCTACACCCGGGGCGTGCTGATCGTGGCGGCCTCCAACGCCGTGCTGGTGGGCATCGCGCTGGCGGTCCTGCGGGTGCCGCTGGTCATGCCGCTGATGCTGCTGGAGTTCGTGGCGACGCTCGTCCCGCTGATCGGCTCCCCGATCGCCCTGGCGATCGCCTCCGTGGTCGCGCTCGCCGCCCGCGGGCCGGTGATCGCCCTGCTGGTGCTCGCCCTGATCGTGGTCATCGGCCAGATCGAGGGCCACCTGCTGCATCCGCTGGTGCTCGGCTGGTCCGTCCGCATCCACCCGGTGGCCATCGCCGTGTCGGTGGCCGGCGGCACCGTGCTGGCGGGAATCCTGGGCGCGGTGGTGGCCGTGCCGGTGGTGTCGGTCGCCTGGGCGGTGCTCGGCGAGCTGCGCTCCCGCGGCGCACCCGGCGGCTAGGACGTGTCCGACCATTCGCGTCGGATCAGGGCGCGGCGTCGGCGCGGCGGGTGAGTGCCCGGTGCTCCGCAACGGGGCCGCCCCCACTCCCCGCCTGGCCCCGCCACTCCCCGCCCCCGACGGCCCGCCCCGGGACCGCGGCTGGTCCGCCCGGCCCTCCCGGTGGGGCCGTTGGGCCCTGGCCGCGCGGAACGGGGGCGGGAATCCTGGTCGCCGGTATTGCGCCGGCTGGGAGTGGAAGGGCCTGGGATGGGCGAGTTGGTCACGGTGAGGGCGTTCGAGGGGCTGACCTGCGAGGTCCTGGCCGAGGCGCGGGCCCGGGTGGGCGCCGCGGCGGCGGCTCCGGGAGTGGGGACGCTGGTGGAGGCCCTGCGGGTACGGCTCGCGGCCGTGGCCGGAGGCGTGCTGGCGCAGGTGAACGCCGAGGTGGACGGCCGGCGGATCCGCGTCCAGGAGGCCGCGGCCGGGCTCGGCGACTCGCTCGACCGGGTGAGCGACGCGCTGCGCGGCAGGATCAGGGCCGTCACCGGGGCCTGGGCGCCGCGCCCGTGGCCGGGCCACCGCGCCGCGGCCCCCACCGGGCCGGCCGGCGGCGAGCTCCGCGAGCTCCGGGTGGTCCGGCACAAGGAGCCCTCGCTGGTCTGGTGCTCGCCGGAGGCCGCTGCCCGGACCATGGACGCGATGGACTACGACATCCACCTGTTCACCGATCCGGCGACCGAGACCGACGCCGTGGTCTACCGGGTCGGACCGACCGGCTACCGCCTCGCCCGTACCGTCCCGGCCGGACCGGCGGGCCGCCGGACCTCGCCGATCACCCTCAGTCCGTACGGCGCGCCCCGGCTGACGCAGGCGCAGGCCGTCGACCGGCTGGCGGGCGCGGAGCTGCCGTTCCTGTTCTTCGCGCACCCGGTCACCGGTCGGGGCCGGGTGCTCTACCGTCGCTTCGACGGTCGGCTCGGCCTGATCGCCGGGCACGTCTGAGGGGCCCGGACCGGAGCCCGGGGGCCGCTCCTGCCGATCGGCCCGGAACCGGGCCGCCCCCCCGCCGGGCAGTCGCTCGACGGGGGCGCGGCGCGTGCCGAGGGTCGGTCGTCACATGTTGATCATGTGCCCGGCCAGGCCGTGGATGGCCTCCTTGACGGCCTCGCCCAGGGTCGGGTGGGCGTGCACGTTGCGGGCGACCTCGTGGACGGTCAGGTCCCACTGCTGGGCCAGCGTCAGCTCCGGCAGCAGCTCGGTGACCTCGGGGCCGATCAGGTGGGCACCGAGCAGCTCGCCGTGCGTGTTGTCGCTGATGACCTTGACGAAGCCGATCGGGTGGCCGAGGCCGTGCGCCTTGCCGTTGGCGGTGAACGGGAACTTGGCGACCTTGACGTCGTAACCCAGCTCGCGCGCCTGGGCCTCGGTGTACCCGAAGGAGGCGATCTGCGGCTGGCAGTAGGTGGCGCGCGGGATCATGACGAAGTCCACCTCCATGGTCTCCGCCCCGCCGATGGTCTCGGCGGCGATCACGGCCATCGTCTCGGCGGCGTGCGCGAGCATCAGCTTGGCGGTCACGTCGCCGATCGCGAAGATGTGCTCGACGCTGGTGCGGCCGCGGCCGTCCACCGCGATGGCGTTGCGGTCGGTGAGCTTGACCCCGGTGTTCTCCAGGCCGTAGCCGTTGACCCGCGGCGCGAAGCCGATCGCCTGGAGCACCTTGTCGGCCTCCAGCACCTGCTGCTGCCCGTCCTTGGTGACGGTGACCCGGACCTTGGCGTTCGGGTCGCTGTCGTCGATCGACTCGACCCGGGTGGAGGTCAGCACCTCGATGCCCAGCTTGCGGTACTGCTTGGCGAGTTCGGTGGAGACCTCGACGTCCTCCAGCGGCACCACGCGGTCCAGGAACTCGACGATGGTGACCTTCACGCCGTAGTTGTGGAGCACGTAGGCGAACTCGACGCCGATCGCGCCGGCGCCCGCGATGATGATGCTCTCCGGCAGCTGCTCGGTGAGGATCTGCTCCTCGTAGGTGACCACGCGGTCGCTCAGGCTGGTGCCGGGCAGCAGGCGGGTGGTGGCACCGGCGGCGATGACGCAGTTGTCGAAGGTGACGACCTCGAAGCCGCCGCCGCTCAGCGCGACCTGGAGGGTGTGCTCGTCGACGAAGGTGCCCCAGCCGTCGTACTCGGTGATGCCGTTCTTCTTCATCAGGTAGTGGACGCCCTTGACCCGGCCGTCGGCGACCGTGCGGCTGCGCCGGAAGGCCTCGCCGAAGTCGAAGGTCACCTGGCCCTCGACCTTGATGCCGAAGGTCTTGGCCTCCTTGGTGAAGATGTGGGCGAGCTCGGCGTTGCGCAGCAGGGCCTTGGAGGGGATGCAGCCGACGTTGAGGCAGACGCCGCCCCAGTACTTGGCCTCGATGACCGCGACCTTCAGGCCCAGCTGGGCCGAGCGGACGGCGGCGGTGTAGCCGCCGGGGCCCGCGCCGAGGACGACGACGTCGTAGTGCGTGCTCATGTTGCTGACTCCTCCGAGGATGTCACCGTGTCGTGATCTCGGTCCCATGGTGTCAGGACCGGACCCGGCGCACCCACCGGGTCTCGGCGGATGCGCTCCGCGCGGCACCGTACCGGTCCGTGGCCGGATTGTCAGTGTCCTGCGCTACGGTGACCGCACCCACGGCCACCAGGGGCGATGAGGCGGGGAGGTCCCGGATGGAGCAGTCTCGGACGGAGCGGTCGGGTACGGCGGTCGGGTGGGCCCGCCGGCCGGGAGCGGCCGCGGGCCCACCCGGGCGTCAGGCCGCCACCCCGCCGGAGTGGGCGTCGCTCGTGCCGCTGATACCGGTCGCCGCGGCGCCGGGCGCCGCCTTGGCGGCCGGGCGCTGGGCCGGGACGGGCCGGTGGAGCGAGGAGAGGTCCCAGGCGTAGGTGCCGACGGCGTTCGCGATCACGTCGATGTTGACGTCGAAGACGCCCATGTCGATGTTGCCCAGGTTGTCGCAGGCCTTGTGGTAGCACCCGTCGTACGCGGCGCCGGCGGTGCCGCCGTAACGGGCCGCCTGCTCCGGGGACTTGACCTTCTCGGCGCCGGTGTCGGTGCCGCCGGCCGGGATGCCCGCGTCGATGAACGGACCGTAGTCGGAGCGGCCGTCGAAGAGGGTCGGGTCGTGCGGCAGGCCCCGGCCGTCCAGGTAGCCGTTGATGTCCCGTTCCAGCTGCGCCGAGCCCTCGGGGCCCGCGTCGCCGCCGGCGCTGCCCGAGCCGTTGTAGACGAACTGCGCGTAGTTGGGGGACGCGATCATGTCGAAGTTGAGGTAGAGGCCGATCTTCTTCTTCTCCGCGTCGGAGAGGGAGTTCACGTACGCCTCGGCGCCCTTGAGGCCGAACTCCTCGGCCGACCACCAGGCGAACCTGACCTTGTTCTTCACCGGGTGGACGCTGAGGTTCTTCGCGACCTCCAGGACGCCGGCCGTGCCGGAGCCGTTGTCGTTGATGCCCGGCCCCTCGGGGACGGAGTCGAGGTGCGCGCCGACCATCACGGTGTGGTCCGGGTCGCCGCCGCGGGTCTCGGCGATGACGTTCCAGGTCCTGCGCTGCTCCATGAAGGTCCGGATGTCCAGGGTCACCCGGACGGGCCCGGCGGCGGCCTGGGCGGCCAGGGCCTGGCCCGCGGCCTGGGTGATCCCGCCGGTCGGGATCCGCCCCGCCGTCGGCTCGCTGAGCGTCCCGTTCAGGGTGCCCTCGGTGTTGTTGTAGATGATCGCCCCGGTCGCGCCGACGGCGGCCGCGGCGGCCTGCTTCTCGGCGAAGGAGCATCCGCCGCGCCGGATCAGGGCGATCTTGCCGGTGAAGGCGCCCGACGGGTAGTCGGCGGGCGTGCAGCCGGTGGTGGCGCCGACCGGGGCGACCGCCAGGTCCGCGGTCAGGCCCGCCTCCGGGCCGCCCACCGAGTACGTCATGGCGATCACCGGCACCGATTCGGCCTTCGGGGAGACCACGTCGAGGCGCTCGGAGCGGGCCTCGAAGAAGGTGTACACGAACTCCTGCTTGGACACCTTGAGCCCGGCCCGGCGCGCCTGCTCGTAGACGTACTGCGCGGACTGGTCGTGCCCCTTCGAACCGGCCACCCGGGTACCGCCGTTGCGGTCCGCGATCAACTGGAGCGCGGCCAGCGTGGCCCGCGCGTCCCGGGCACTGCTCGCCTCGACCAGCCGGGAGGCCAGCTTGGCGCCCTTGCGCGCCGGGTCCGGGTCGGCCGAGGCGCTGCCGGCGCCGGCCAGCAGCAGCGGGGCGACCAGCGCGGCGACGGTCAGGGCGGCGCCCGCGCCACGCCGGGTGACCGCGGTTCGCGGGCGCCCTGTGGAGGTGGCGGGGTCCTCCGGGTCGGAGCGGTCGAGCGGGGAGGTGGGGCGACGGGTGCGCAGCATCAAGGGAGCTCCATCCGACGGGCCGTGAAGGTCATGAGGGTCATGATTTGACATGACCGGAATCCCGTTGCCAAGCCTTTACGCAGACCTTGCGAGATGCGGGTCGTGGCGTGCGCGGTGATATTGGAGGGGTGGGGGCGTCTCATCCAGGAGTGTGACCAGATGTCCATGATGGATAAGCTCAAGAACCTGCTGAAGGGCCACGAGGAGCAGGGCGACAAAGCCGTCGACAAGGCGGGCGACACCGTCGACCAGCGCACCGAGGGCAAGTACAGCGGTCAGGTGGACGCCGCCCAGGAGCAGCTCAAGAACCAGTTCCGCGACCAGCCGCCGCAGCAGTAGCGGCTGCTGCCTCCCGCGGGCCGCCCCACCCGGGGCCGTCCGGCCGGCTCGCCACCCCGGTCCGTGCGGCGCCCGGGTCAGGCCTCCCGGGGCTCCGCCGAGTCCGGCGGGCCGCCCCGGCTCTCCCCGTCGGCTTCACCGTCGGCGCCGCAGTTCTCGCAGGGCCCCGGCCCGGGCCGCTCGCGCAGCCGTCCGCACTCCGGGCACACCCGGTCCAGCCAGCAGGCCGGCTCGCCGCCTTCGTCCATGGGGTCGATTCTGCCCGGGGCGCTCCCGCGAACGCGAGTAGACACTGTCTACGAGCACCTGGTAGACAGTGTCTTCATGACCGAACAGGAACAGGACCTACGGGCCCGACTGGTGGCCGCCGGCGTCGAGTTGGTGGCCGAGGGCGGCGTCCAGGCGCTCGGCCTGCGCGAGATCGCCCGCCGCGCCGGGGTCTCGCACGGCGCGCCCCGCCGCTACTTCCCCACCCACCGCGAGCTGCTCGCCGCCATCGCCCAGCAGGGCTTCAGCAGGCTCACCGACACCCTCGCGGGAGCCGACGCCATCACCGCCACCACCGGCGCCGACGCCCGCACCCGCCTCGACGCGCTCGCCCGCGCCTACCTCGGCTTCGCGGCCGCCAACCCCGGCATGTTCGAGCTGATGTTCCGTCACGACCTGCTGGAGGGCAGCGGTGCCGAACTGCGCCGCACCACCCTGCCGCTCTTCCTGACCTTCGTCGGCCTGGTCTCCGAGGTGCACCCGCGCTCCGACGATCCGGCCGCCGCCACCGCCGCCCTCTGGTCCAACCTGCACGGCCTCGCCCAGCTGCGCACCTGGGGCAGCCTGCGGCTCATCACCGGCGACGATTCCATCGAGCCGCTGCTGCGCGCGACGCTGGACGCCCACCTCGGCCCGGCCGCGCGGTGAACCCGCGGCACCGCCGGGGGCTCGTCCTGGCCGCGAGCATCACCGGCGCCGTCCTGGTCGCCGTCGACGGCACCGCGCTGACCGTCGCCCGACCGGCCCTCCAGCACGACCTGCACACCTCCGTCGCCGCCGTCCAGTGGGCCGGCACCGGCTACCTGGTCACCGTCGCCGCCCTGCTGGTCTTCGCCGGCCGCCTCGGCGACCGGTACGGGCACCGGCGGGTCTTCGCGCTCGGCGTGACCGGCTTCGCCGCCGCCTCGCTCGGGATCGCCGTGGCGCCCGGCATCGGCTGGGTCGTCGCCCTGCGCGTCCTGCAGGGCGCGGCCGGCGCGCTGCTGCAACCGGCCACCCTGGGCATGCTCCGGACCGCCTGGCCCGCCGACCGCCTGGCCGGTCCGATCGCCATCCGCACCGCCGCCATCGGGCTCGCGGCGGCGGCGGGGCCACTGGTCGGCGGGGCGCTGACCGCGCACCTCGGCTGGCGGTCGGTCTTCCTGCTGGGCCTGCTGCCCGCCGCGGCCGCCCTCCTGGCGGCGCTCGCGGTGCCGGCCGGGGCCGGATCGCCCAGCACCCGGTCCCCGGCCGCCGGGCGCGGCAGCAGGCACGACGGCCAGCACGGCAGCGGGCCCGGCAGCGAGCACGGCAGCGGGCTCGACCTGCCCGGCGCGGCCCTGCTCGCACTCGCGCTGGCCTTCCTGGTGGAGAGCCTGGTGACGCTGCCGGACATCGGCCGGCCGGCCGTCCCGCTGCTCTGCCTCGCCGCGGCCGGAGTCCTCGCCCTCCTCCTGGTCCGGCACGAACGCCGGACCCCCGACCCCCTGCTGCCGCCCGCGCTGCTCCGCTCCACGGCCGTCGCGCCGCCGCTCGTCGTCCTGCTCGCCGCCTCCGCCGCCCTCCAGGGCGCACTCTTCCCGGCCACCTACTACCTCCAGGACGTGCTCGGGCTCGACCCCCTGCAGAGCGCCCTGCGGGCGATGCCGCTCGCCGTGGCGATGATCCTCGCGGCGCCCGGCTCCGCCCGGCTGGCGAAGCGTCACGGCGAACGGGCGGTGGTGCTGCCGGGGATGGCAATGATCACCGCGGGGGCGCTGCTCACCGCGGGGCTCGGCACCGGTTCCGGGACGCTCGCGATCGGCGGCTGCTTCGCGCTGCTCGGCACCGGCTTCGGTGCGGTGATGGCCACCGCCACCACGATGGTGGTCCGGGGTGTGCCCGCCGCCCGGGCCGGGGTCGCGGGCGGCCTGCAGCAGACCGTCCTGAACACCGGCACGGCCCTGGGCATCGCCCTGGCCACCACCGCCGCCGGCCGCACGGACCCCGGCGCGGCGCTCGCGCCGTCCGCGCTGACCATGGCGGCGGTGGCCGGCGCGGGGACGCTGCTCGCCGCGCGGCTGCCCGGACGGGCGGCTGGACCGACGGCCGGTGGGGCCGCCGATCCGGCCGCCGGTCCGGCGTCGGGCGCGCGGCCGGAGGCCACCGGCCGGCGGTGAGCAACGCCCTTGCTGTCACACTCCGGACCGGTCCACCCTCCGGTTCGGTTCAGGCCCGGGTCCGGTTCGGGCCCAGGTTCGGTTCGGGCCCAGGTTCGGTTCAGACCCCGGTGACGCCGTCGACGCACTCCCGGAGCAGGTCGGCGTGGCCGTTGTGGCGGGCGTACTCCTCGATCAGGTGCACCAGGATCCAGCGCAGCGAGACGCTGTCCGCGCCGATCACCGCGGCGGCCTGCGGGGAGAGCGGGCCGGCCGCGTCCAGCGGCTGGTCCGCGGTCAGTTCCCGGCCCCGGTCGATCTCCCTCCTCCAGTCCACCAGCGCCTCGGCCATCCCGCGCACCGGGTCCAGCCCGTAGCCGTCGGCGTTGTCCACGCCGTACACCGGCGGGGCGTCCTGCCCGGCGAACACCCGCTGATACCAGTTGCGTTCGACCTCGGTGACATGCTGAACCAGCCCCAGCAGGGTCATCGTGGACGGCGGGACGGACGCCAGCCGCACCTGCCGGTCGTCGAGCCCGTCGACCTTGCGGACGAGCGTGGCCCGCTGGAAGTCCAACCAGCTCTCCAGCATTGCGCGTTCATCGGCGTGCGGGGGCGGGATCGGCCGCCCGTCCGGGGTGGGGGCCATGGCCCCCACTCTGGCACAGGCCCGCTGCGGCCCCGCGCGGACTCCGCGACCGTGTCAGTGCGGCGAGCAACGCGAGCTGGACGGCCGCGCCCACCGCCGGCCCGAGCCACACCCCCGACACCCCCAGCGGCCCGGACAGGGCCGCCGAGGCGGTGAGTTGGGCCCCGAGACCGAGCAGGACGGAGACCACCAGCGGGCGCCCGGCGCCCGCCGCCTGGTGCACTCCGCCGACCGCCACCACCAGTGCGTACGGCAGCAGGTAGAGGGCCGCCGAGCGCAGGAAGCCGACGGACTGCGCGGCCACCGCCCGGTCCTCGGTGAAGAGCGCGGTCAGCGGCACGGCGAGGGTGACGGCAAGCACCGCCGCCACCCCACCGAGCAGCGCGGCGAGGCGTCCGGTGGCGCGGCGCAGGTTGTTCAGCGCTGCGCCCTCTCCCGCGCCGGTCAGCCGTGCCGCCTCGATCGCGGCGGCCTGGCGCAGCGCGTAGAAGGCCATGGTGACGACGAGCAGGACGCGGTAGCCGAGGCCGTAGCCGGCCACCGCGGCGACGCCGAAGCTCGCGACCAGGCCGAGTTGGGCGGTTCCGACGGCCATCCGGGCGGTGAAGTCCAGACCGAAGGGTGCGCCCGCGCGCAGGATCCGTACCGCCGCCGCGCCCGCTCCCCCGGTGCCGCCGGGGTCCTGCGGCTGCGGTCCCTCGCGTCGCCCCGGCTGCGGCTCCGTGCGTCCCACCGGCTGCCTCAGTCGCCGCCCTCGCCGCACTCGCAGGGTGACGGCGAGGGCGATCGCCCGGGAGAGGACCAGGGCCAGGGCGGCGCCCGGCACGCCGAGGGCGGGCAGCGGCCCCGGGCCGAGGATCAGCAGGGGGTCGAGGAGGAGCAGCAGCGCGTTGGAGAGCAGGGCGAGCCGCATCGGGGTGCGGGTGTCGCCCGCGCCCTTGAACAGCTCGTCGGCGACGCGCTGGCCGACGAAGAGCGCGAAGGCCGGGAACGCGACGGCGAGGTAGCCGGCGGCCTGTTCGGCGGCTTCGCCGTCCAGGAAGGCGCCTGCCAGCCGGTCGCGCAGCAGGAAGCCGGGGACGGCGAGCGCCGCACTGACGGCGGCACAGAGCCGCCAGGCCGCGCGGGTGGTCCGGGCGGCTTCGGCGTGGTCGCCCGCTCCGAGGGCGTGGGAGAGCCTGACGCTGGTGCCGGAGGCGACCACCAGGACCAGGCCGAGCAGCAGGTTCTCGACGGTGCCGGCCAGGGTGACGGCGGCGACCGCGGCCCCGCCGAGACCGGCCACCCAGAGGGCCCCGATCACCGAGGCGATCACCCCGGACAGCAGCTCCGCGTAGACGGGTACCGCCAATGCCGTGAGCCGGCGCAACTGGCCGCGCATGCCCTTCTCCCTTCCCCTGTGCTGCTCGTGCGTGACCGGGCCGCCCCCGGCTCGCCCCGGCGCGGCCTGGCCCGCCTCGGCTCCCCTCGATCGGCTGCGGCCCTCTCGACCTGCCTCGAATAGAGATACATCGTTTCGAGGCACATCGACAAGAGGTAACATGACGGCTCCACAGGGCGCACTCCGACCGAAGGGCTCCAGCCGTGTTGACGCTCGCGATCCTCGGCTTCCTGTACGACCAGCCGCTTCACGGCTACGAGCTCAAGTCCCGGATCGCCGGACTGACCGGTCATGTCCGACCGGTGAGCGACGGCGCGCTCTACCCCGCCATCGCCCGGCTGGAGAAGGCCGGACTGCTGCACCGCCGCACCGAACCGGGCAGCGGCGCCGCACCGCGGCAGACGCTGGAGCTGACGGCGCGGGGGCGGGCCGAACTGCTGCGCCGACTGGCCGACCCGGAGCAGGCCGAGATCACCGACCAGATCCGCTTCTTCACCGTCACCACGTTCCTGCACCATCTCGCCGACCCGCCCCGGCAGGCCGCCGTGCTCCGCCGCCGACTGGCCTTCCTGGACGCTCCGAGCAGCTTCTTCTACGACGGGACGGGGCAGCCGGTGACCGCCGAGCGCGAGCCGAACCCCTTCCGGCGCGGGATGCTGCTCGTCGCCCGGGCCTCCACGGCGGCCGAGCGGGCCTGGCTGTCCGAGACCGTCGCGGAGCTGGATCGGGCGGCCGGGGCGGAGTCGTCGGAGGCCCCCGACGCACCGACGGAGCCGCAGTCCTCGGAACGCTAGGCCGACCAGGCGAATCCAGAGCAAAACCGAAGGCGCACGCCCCTGCCGAACGGCAGAGCGAAAATCCGAATTCAGGCTGTTCCGCACCTGGTTCCCCCCGGCCCCGGCGTCGCTATGATGATCCGCCTCACGTCCTCGGCGTCCCCCCTCCGCGGGCGTGATCCGCCACCGCGCCCCGCCGTCCCCCTGGAGGCCGCCGTGCCCGATTCCGAGACCGCGGTCGAGGCCGCAGTCCACTCCGCGCCGCTGAAGCGGGACGACATTCCCGGCTGGTTCTTCAGCCTCGACCGGGCCGCCTTCGGCCACCTGCTGTCCGCCCAGAGCGCGGCCGGCGTCACCGGCGACGTCCTGGAGCTCGGCAGCTACCTCGGCCGCAGCGCCGTCCTGCTCGGCGACCACCTGCGGCCGGGCGAGCGGCTGACGGTCTGCGACCTGTTCGACTCCGAGGCGGGCGACGCCGAGAACGCCGCCGAGATGAACATGTCCTACCGCAGGACCCTCACCCGCAGCGCCTTCGAGGCCAATTACCTCGCCTTCCACGGCGAACTGCCCGAGATAGTGCAGGCCCCGACCTCGGTGCTGGCCGACGGCCGCGTCCGGGCGCACAGCTGCCGCTTCGTCCACGTCGACGCCTCCCACCTCTACGAACACGTCGCCGGGGACATCGCCGTGGCCCGCGCCGCGCTCGCCGAGAACGGCGTGGTCGCCCTGGACGACTACCGCTCCGAGCACACTCCGGGCGTCTCCGCCGCGGTCTGGGAGGCGGTCTTCACCGGCGGACTGCGGCCGGTCCTGCTCACCCCGATGAAGTTCTACGGCACCTGGGGAGACGCGGCGGCCGTCCGGGCGGTCCTGAAGGAGCGCGACTGGTGGGCCGAGGGGTACACCGTCGACGAGGACACCATCGCCGACACCAAGGTGCTGCGCCTCAACTACCAGGTCAAGGCCCCGGTCCAGCGCTCCACGCCGCGCCGGCTCGCCCTCGAACTCCTGCCCCCGGTCGCGACCAAGGCCACCCGCCGGATGCTCCGGACGCTGCGCGAACGCCGCGCGGTCCCCCCGGTCCCGAGCGCCTGAACGCCCGACCCCTCGCCGGGGCCCGCCCCCACCGGGCGGGCCCCGGCCGCTTTCCACGCTTTCCAGGTCTCCGCTCTCTCCACCTCCTCCGCCTTCTCCGCCTTCTCCGCCTTCTCCGCCTTCTCGACGGCCGTGACGTCACCCCGGCCGCCCTCCATCGTGCCGACGCGCCGGCTCATTTGTCGGATCACCAGATTTGAAGGCTTTCCTATTGCCTGCCTGCATTCACTCTAACGAGGGAACCTCTCTTAAAGATTTGCCCACGGAACATTAAAGGGCGCATAGTGATGACACCTCAGTTCGGTCTGATGAACACCAAGTTCAGGCAAAGTCATCCCTAGCAAGGAGTAGGCCTTGTACTACGGAAACACGGCATCGGACAGCCCCGGACAGCGGCTTCGCGCGGAGATCGCGGGCCCGGGGACGACGCCCCTGATCGGCGTCCACGACATGTACTCGGCCTCCATCGCGGCCGAGCACTACGACGGCATGTTCGTCTCCGGCTTCGGCTTCGCGGCCTCCTACTACGGGCTGCCCGACATCGGTTTCATCGCCTGGCCCGACATGGTGGGATTCGTCGAGCGGCTGCGCGGGGCCTTCCCCCGGCACCACCTGCTGGTCGACATCGACGACGGGTACGTCGATCCGGAGGTGGCCTGCCACGTCGTGCGCAGGCTCGAACGGATCGGCGCGTCGGGCGTGATCCTGGAGGACCAGAAGCGGCCGCGCCGCTGCGGGCACGCGGACGGCAAGCTGGTGCTGCCGCTGGAGGAGTACCTGGAGAAGCTGGAGCTCGTCCTCGCCAACCGGACGGACCTGGTGGTGGTCGCCCGCACCGACGCCACCGAGGAGGACGACATCCTGCGCCGGGCCCGGGCGCTCGCCGCCACCGACGCCGACGTGGTGCTGGTGGACGGTGTGCGCAGCGAGGAGTGGATCCGCCGGATCCGCCAGGCGGTCGGCGACAAGCCCCTGCTGTTCAACCAGATCGCGGGCGGGAAGTCGCCCCGGCTGTCGCTCTCGGAGCTGTCGGAGCTGGGGGTGGACGTGGCCATCTACAGCACGCCGTGCCTGTTCGCCGCGCACCGGGCGATGGACGAGGCGCTGGCCGGGCTGAAGAGCGCCGACGGGCGGCTGCCGGCCCCGGCCGGGGGGCGCGAGCAGGTCGGCGTGCGGGAGTCCACCGAGCTGCTGGAGCGGAACATCTCGCGCTCCAGCGGGCTGATGGCGGTGACGGCATGAGGACCGGGCTGCGCGGGGCCGCCCCGCCCTCGCCGGCCGCGGCCCTGCGGGCCACCGCGCTGGGGCTGGCCGGAGCCTGCGCCCTGCTCGCGGGAGCCGCGTCGCCCGCGGCGGCCGGCGGCGGGCTGATCACGGTCGTGGACAACTCGAACGCCGACTCCTGGCTGGAGATCGACCGGACGGCCAACCTCCAGAACGGCAGCGGCTCGGCGGGGAGCGACCACGACGGCGCCGGCTCGCTGGTCGGCGGACTGCTCGGGCCCGGTTCCTCCTCCAGGCCCTCGGTCCGCCCGATGGCGGAAGGCGGCCCGTGACCGACCGTCCGGCGCGCCCCCCGCCCCCCCCCCCGCGCCCGGCGCCGCCGCCCCCTTAGTGCCCACGCCACGGCGGCACCCGTCCGGGTGACAATCCATGACGTGAACCCGAGCAGCGCCCTGAGCGAATTCCTCCGCACCCGCCGCGCCGGCCTGCGGCCCGAGGACGTCGACCTCCCCGACTACGGCGGCCGCCGCCGCGTCGCCGGGCTGCGCCGCGAGGAGCTCGCCCACCTCGCCGGAGTCAGCGTCGACTACTACACCCGCCTCGAACAGGGCCGCGTCGGCAACCCCTCGGACGCCGTCCTCGACGCCGTCGCCCGCGCCCTGCGGCTGGCCCCCGACGAGTCCGGCCACCTGCACCGCCTCGCCCGGCCCGCGGCCCGCCCCCGCCGCCCCGTCGAGCGCCAGCGGCCCCGCCCCTCGCTGCTGCGCCTGCTGGAGCAGCTCCCGCACACCCCGGCCCTGGTGATGGGCCACCGGATGGACGTCCTGGCCTGGAACCACGCCGCCGTCGCGCTCCTCGGCGACTACGGCGCCCTGCCCGTCGAGGAGCGCAACATCGCCCGCATCACCTTCCTCGACCCGGCCTCCCGCGAGCTCTACGCCGACTGGGCCGCGTGCGCCCGGGAGAACGTCGCCTTCCTCCACCTGGAGGCCGGCCGCCGCCCCGACGACCCGCTGCTCGCCGAGCTGATCGGCCAACTCTGCCTGGGCAGCGAAGAGTTCCAGCGGATGTGGGCCGACCACCCGGTCGCCGACAAGACCTCGGGCCGCAAGGCCTTCCGCCACCCCCTGGCCGGCACGCTGGACCTCGTGTACGACACCCTGCGGCCGGCCGACGACCCCGGCCAGGCGCTGGTGACCTACACCGCCGACCCGGGCTCGGCGTCGGACGACGGGCTGCGGCTGCTGCTGTCCTGGGCGGCCTCGGGCTGAGGTTCCCCCGTCACTTCGAGCAGGTTCTCCCTGGCCAGGACGGTCGACGGATGGTCCGGCCCGAGGACGCGGTCGAGGTCCGCCGCCGCCCGGCGGAGCATCTCCACCCCTCGCTCCACGTCTCCGGCGTGCAGGTACATGACCGCGAGGTTGTTGCGGGACGTGAGGGTGTCCGGGTGGTCGCCGCCGAGGACGCGCCGGCGGTCGGCGAGGACCCGCTCCTGGAGGCCGACGGCGTCCTCGACGCGTCCGGCCTCCAGGTAGGTGGCGGCCAGGTTGTTGCGGGACGTGAGGGTGTCGGGGTGGTCGGCGCCCAGCTCGTGCCGGCGGTCGGCGAGGACCTGCTCCTGGAGGCCGATGGCGTCCTCGACGCGTCCGGCCTCCGAGTAGGTGGCGGCCAGGTTGTTGCGGGCCATCAGGACGGTGGGGTGGTCACTGCCGTGGAGGCGTTGGAGGTCGGCGAGGACCTGCTCCTGGAGACTCATCGCCTCGTCGGTGCGTCCGGCCTCCCAGCACGACTGCGCGAGGTTCCCGAGGGCCGCGAGAGTGTCGGGATGGTCGCCTCCCAGGACGCGCTCGCTCGTGCTGGCGAGATGCGTCCAGTACTGGATGCCGGTGGCGTACAGGCCCGCCTCCACGAGGCTCGCGCCGCAGCGGAACAGCAGCAGGTGCATCCCCAGCGGCCGCTGGATCAGGCCGGTGGGCCCGTGCCTGGTGAGCACGTCGGTGTTGGCCCGGAGCGTCGCGGCCAGACCCTGCACGCCGTAGTCCGCGGTCGGCCACAGTTCGAGAAGGGCCTCGGCGACCACGATGCCCGCCCGCGTCGAGTCGGGAGCCGTGTCGAGGGCGGCACGGGCGGTGAGCGCATGGAGGGTCACCTCCCGGTGGGAGGTCTCGGTGAGGGTGACGAGGCTGTAGTTGTGCAGCAGCGCGAGCGCCTCCATCGCGTCGTCGGCCGTGACGGTCGCGCCGCGGACCCTGCCGAGATGCTCCAGCACCGGCCCGGTGCCCCACAGCTCCTGCGGATGCCCGGCCGGGTCCAGCAGCGCCGCCAACCGGAGGACCGGCCCGGCGAGCCCGACCGGCTCCTCCTGCTGCGCCGCGTCGAGGGCCAGCAGCAGCGCCGCCGCGACCGGCCCCCGGTAGCCGTCGGCACCGGAGCGGGCCGGCAGCACGGCGTCCAGGCTGCGCGAGCGGTCACGGAACAGTTCCAGGTAACGGCCGCAACCGCGCCGGGTGTTGACCATGCAGGCGGCCGCGTGGGCCAGCGCCAGCGGCAGGTGGCCCAGCGCCTCGGCGAGCTCCTCCGCGTGCTCGTCGAGGAAGCGGGCGCACTTGGCCCGCTCCAGCCGCTCGGCGAGATAGGCGGCGGACTCGGCGGGGGAGTACGTGGTGACGTCCACGAGGGTCCGGTCGCCGCCCGTACTGGCGGCTCCCCGGTGACGGGTGGTCGCGATGACCCGTCCGCGCCCGCCCCGGCTGGTGACGGGCCACAGCTCCTCGGGCGTGTGCTCGGTGGTGTTGTCGAGGACGACCAGCCAGCTCCGGTCGGTGGCGGCCAGCCAGGCGAGGAAGCGCTCCGCGTCCTGCTCGGCCTCACCGCTCGCCCCGGGCACCCGGAGCTCCACGGCGGCCCGGGCGTACAGCTCGGTCACGGCGGACGGCTCGGCCGCGTCGGCCCACAGCACCAGGTCGGTGCCCGCCTCGACGGCCGCGCGCGCGTAGTGCGCCGCGAGCTGCGACTTGCCGACGCCGCCACCGCCCGCCAGCACCTGGCTCAGCACGACCGTCCCGTACTCCCCGCGGGCCTCGTCGATGGCCCGGCGCAGCTCCTCCCGGGGCTGGAAGGCCGTCGCCCTGGGCGGGATCCGCCCGATCACCACCGGCCACCGCACCTCGACGGCAGCCGGCGCTGCGTACTGGTGGACGGTCAGTTCGCGCGCCTGGAAGGTGCTGCCGTTGACCGTGCTGTTCTCGATGCCGTTCCTGACCTGCCAGCCCTGCACCTGCTCGCCCCCACCGCCCGGCGTGTCGAATGGGCACCATTATGGAAGGCCCGGCCCTCCGTGCCCTCGTCACCGGCGCGTCACCGGCCTCCTCGCCGCGCTCGGCGCCGACATCGAACCGTGCCTAGCAGAACGTGCGCGCCTCGCGGCTCCGGCCGCCGTCGAGTGCCTGTCCGGCCTCGTCCTCGGTGGCGGGCCGGAACCGGTCGGCCGGCGTGTGGCCCGTCGTGGCCCCGCCGGTCGGCTGCGTGGTCCAGCGCTCGCCGCCGTCGTCGAGGCGGCGATCGTCCGGACCGACCATCCCATTGAACTCGAACACCTTTTCACCGTCCATGACATCGTGATGACCCTGACGTACCGTCCGTCCATGTGACCCTCGATCAGGCGTACGTCAACCAGATCTTCCTCCCGGACACCTACGCCCACGGCGTTCCTCACGAACTCTTGCGGAAACTCCGCGAGTCCGTTCCCGTCTGTTGGGTCGAGGAGCCTCCGATCGGCGGGTGGCCCGGAGGCCCCGGGTACTGGGCGGTGCTGCGGCACGGGGACGTGAAGCAGGTGCTGCGCAGCCCCGAGCTGTTCTCCTCGCACCTGGGCGCCACCCAGATCCGCGACCCCGACACCCCGGCGGACCTGGAGTTCGCCCGGGCGATGATGCTCAACCAGGACCCGCCCGACCACTCCCGGCTGCGCCGGATCGTCGCCGCGGCGTTCACCCCGCGCGCCCTCGCGGAACTGGCCGAGGCGGTCGACGGCCGGGTGCGGGAGCTGATCGAGGAGGTGCGGCCGGCCGGTCGCGCGGACTTCGTCCAGCTCGCCGCCGACCTGCCGGTGTGGACACTGGCCCGGGTGATGGGCGTGCCGGAGCAGGACCGGTTGCTGCTGCTGGACTGGGCGAACCGGGTGATCGGCTACCAGGACGCCGACTACGCCCACTCCAGCACCGTGGAGCCGGCCGCACTCACCGAGCTCGGCCGTGCCGCGCTCGCCCACCGCCCCACCACCCGGACCGCCCCGGACGGCCGCCCGGTCAACCCCCGCTCCCGCGCCGCGCTGGCGGACATGTTCGCCTACGCCCACGGCCTGGCCCGGCGGCCCGCCCCGGGCGGCCTGCTCTCCCGGACGCTCGAAGCGGGCCTGACGGCCGAGGAGTTCGAGACCATGTTCTTCCTCTTCGCCGTCGCCGGGAACGAGACCGTCCGCAACGGCCTGCCCGGCGGCCTGTACACCTTGCTCGGCCACCCGGAGCAGTACCAACTGCTGTGCGCTAATCCCGACTTGGTGCCCTCCGCGGTCGAGGAGATGCTGCGCCACTGGGCGCCGGTGACGGACTTCCGCCGCACGGCGACGCGGGACGTGGAGCTGGGCGGCCGGACGATCCGGCGGGGCGACAAGGTGGTGGTCTACCACGCCTCCGCCAACCGGGACGCGGAGGTGTTCCCCGAGCCGGACCGCTTCGACATCACCCGCAGCCCGAACGACCACGTGAGCTTCGGCCACGGCCCGCACTTCTGCCTCGGTGCCCAACTCGCCCGGCTCCAGCTGCGATCGATGCTTCGCCGGCTGATCGAGCGCCTGCCCGGGCTCGCGCTGGTCCCGGGCCGGCCGCCGCGGCACCTGGTCTCCAACTTCCAGAACGGCCTCAAGTCGCTGCCGGTCCAGTGGACTTGGAAGGGATGCGCCTCGTCGGCCGGGACGGCCGGTGCCTCCCGGAGGCGGCGGCCCGGTGAGCCCCCGGGCCGCCGGTCGCGGCCCGCGCGGCCGTTCGGCTAGGCGCGCCCTCCGGCCTGGTCGCCGTTCCCGGTGCGGGCGGTGACCAGGCCGGACTCGTAGGCCGCGATGACCGCCTGGGCGCGGTCCCGGACGTCGAGCTTGCCGAAGATGCTGGTGATGTAGTTCTTCACCGTCGACACGCTGATGTCCAGGGCCAGTGAGATCGCGGTGTTGTCGAGGCCGGTGGCGATCAGCCGCCACACCTCGACCTCCCGGGGCGTGAGGTCGTCCGTGCCGGTGGCGGCGGCCGGCGGCGCGGCGGTGGCGCCCGGAGTCCGGACGTAGGCGGAGATCAGCCGGGTGAGCAGCCGCGGAGCGACCACCGCCTCCCCGGCGTGCACGGTCCGGATCGCGGTGGCCAGCTCCTCCGGGGAGACGTCCTTGGGCAGGAACCCGTGGGCACCGGCGCGCAGCGCGGCCACCACGTACTCGTCCATGTCGAAGGTGCTGAGGGCGAGCACCCGGCAGCCGGGCAGGACGCGGGCCAGTTCCCCGGTCGCGCCGACGCCGTCCAGGACGGGCATCCGGATGTCCATCACCACGACGTCGGGGCGCAGCCGGAGGGCGGCGGCGACGGCCCGCTCCCCGTCCTCGGCCTCGCCGACCACCTCGAAGGACGGGTCGGGGAAGAGGATCAGGGACAGGCCGCGGCGGACCAGCGGCTGGTCGTCGACGATGAGCACCTTGATCGCCGGGGCGGGCCCGGCGCCGTCGGTGCCGGTGCCGGTGTCGTTGCCGTCGGCACGGCTGGTCGGGTCGGTCATCGGCCCGCCCCGCCGTGCTGGACGGCCGCCTCGGACGATTCGGCGGAGCTCAGCGGCAGCTCGGCCACCACGGCGAAGCCGCCGCCCGGCTGCGGGCCGGTCTCCAGGGTGCCGCCGTGCAGGGCGACGCGCTCGCGCATGCCGATCAGGCCGTACCCCGCCCGGCCCGCACCCGGGGCGCACTCCGGCGGGGGCGCGCCGCCGCCGTCGTCCCGCACCTCGACGGTGACCCGGTCCGGGTGGTACGCCAGGCGGACGGAGGCCCGGGCGGGGCCGGCGTACTTGCGGGCGTTGGTGAGGCCCTCCTGGACGATCCGGAACACGGTCAGGCCGACGGTGGGCGGCAGTGGTCGCCGGGGCCCGTCGACGGTGAACTCGGTCGACAGCCCGGCCAGGCAGGACTCGTCCACCAGCCGGTCGAGTTCGTCCGCCCCGGGCTGGGGCAACGGCGGGGCGGCGTCCGGTTCGTCGCCGGTCCGCAGGACGTTCAGCAGCTGGCGCATCTCGCGCAGGGCCAGCCGTCCCGAGGACTCCAGGGTGACCAGGGCGTCCCGGACCACCTCCGGCCTGCCGAGGTTGGCCCGGGCACCGCCGGCCATCAGCTGCATGGTGGTGATGTGGTGGGCCACGATGTCGTGCAGCTCCCGGGCGATGCGGCGGCGCTCCTCGGCGACCGCGCGGTCTGCCAGCAGTCGGCGGTTGGCGGCCACCTCCCGCTGCCAGCGCGAGACCGCCAGACCGGCGGCGCCCACCAGGGCGGCGGAGAAGGGCGCGGCGATGACCGCCTCCCAGGTCAGGGAGTGGAAGTGGCCCTGGCTCAGCGGCGTGACCACCGCCGTCGCCGCGCCGGCGGCCACCGTGACCTGGACGGTGCAGTTGCGGCCGACCGAGTACAGGGCGACGGTCAGGACGGCGCCGAACCGGGCGCCGGCCGGGGCGGTGGAGAGCTCGACGGCCGTCTGGAGCACCAGGACGGCGGCGAGCGCCGGCACCGGGCGGCTGCGCCGGGCGAGCAGCGGCAGGCCCGCGAGGGCGACCAGGACGAAGACCGGCACGGTGATGCCCCGGCCGTCGGCGATCCGGTCGAGGAGCAGGTACCCGAGCAGGTCGACCGTGCCGGCGCCGACGGCCACCAGGGCGTCGCCCTGGGTCCACGGCAGCCCGTCCGTCCACCGCCCCGGCCGCCCGTCGACGCCGTTCGCCGTCCGTTCCCCCGGCGGGCCGTCCGTACCCGCGGCCGCCCCGGCGCGCTGACGCCCGTTCATCTGGTCCTCCCGGCTGATCACTGACGCAGCCATTCTGGCACCGGCCCTCCAGCCCGGACGTGGTCCCCGCGGCCGACGCCGGGAGGGCGGACCAGGACCACGGTCCTGGTTCCGTCCCAGGTGGAGGACCGCGGGCCCCGGCGCGGATCGTCCGCTGCCCGGACGCCCGGGACCCCCTCGCCCTGATGGTCTGGAGACAGGCCGGGAACCCCCGGCGCCGACACCGACGTTCGCGTCCATCAGCCGGAGGAATCGTGATCCGCGCACTGACCGGATTCGCCACCAGACACGCGTGGAAGGTCATCGCCGTCTGGGCGGTGCTGGGCATGGGGCTGAGCGTCCTGGCACCGATGCTGATGTCCCGGGTGACCGGGTCCCAGAGCGGGGACTTCCTGCCGCGCAGCTACGACTCGGCCGCCGCGCTGCGCATCGCCGAGGACAACTTCGGCGTGAAGCCGGACGCCACCACGATCACGGTGCTGGTCGCCCGGACCGACGGCGGGGCGCTCACCGCCGCCGACCAGCAGCAGGTCGAGGCCGCGGCGGCGAAGCTCGCCGGGCGCCGGGTCGTCATGCCGAGGAAGGAGGACGAGCCGAAGTTCCTCGTGCCCGACCACTCCCAGACGCCCCGGATCGCGCCCGCCATGCTGGCGCCCGACCGGACCTTCGAGCTGCTCTCGGTCGAGCTGACCGGCAACGCGACGGAGGAGGGGGTGCAGGGCGTCTACAAGGCCTTCCGGGACGACGCCCGCGCGCGCTTCGCCGAGCTCGGGATGCGCACCGGGTTCACCGGCGGCCTGGCCCAGGCCGCCGACAGCGCCGACGCCAACCGGACCGCCGCGATGATCGGCAGCGCCCTCGTGACGGTGCTGATCGTCCTGCTCAACGTGCTGGTGTTCCGCAGCGTGCTCGCGGCCGTGCTGCCGCTGCTCGCGGTCGCCGTGATCGGCGGCGTGGCCGGCGGAGCCGTGGCGGGCGCGGCGGCGCTCGCCGGTCTGAAGCTGGATGCCTCCACCCCGGGCCTGATCTCCGTGGTCCTGCTCGGCATCGGCGTCGACTACCTGCTGTTCCTGCTCTTCCGGTTCCGCGAGCACCTGCGGGCGCGGCCCGACCAGCCCGCCCGGGAGGCGGCCGCCGAGGTGGCGGGCCGGGTGGGCACCGCGATCACCTCCGCGGCGCTGACCATCGTCGCCGCCTTCGCCACCCTGGGCGTCGCGACCTTCGGCCAGTTCCGTTCGCTCGGCCCGGCCATCGCCGTCGCGGTGCTGGTCATGCTGCTGGGCAGCCTCACCCTGATGCCCGCCCTGCTCGCCGCCTGCGGCCGCGGGATGTTCTGGCCCTCGCGCGGTCTGCGGCAGGTTCCGCGTGAGGGCGTCGCCGCCCGTTTCGGCGGCCTCGTCGCCCGCCGGCCGCTGGCGCTGCTGGCGGCCTCCGTCGCCCTGCTCGGCGCGCTGGCCGCCGGCACGGCCGGGCTGCGGATGGACTACAGCCTGGCGGACGGCTCCACGACGGCGGCCGCGGCCACCGCCGCGGAGATCTCCCGCGCCCTGCCGGCCGGCGTCTCCGACCCGACGGCCGTCTACCTCGTCGCCCAGGACGGCGGCACCCTCGACGCCGGCCGGTTCGACGGCCTCTCCCGGGCCCTGACCGGGGTCGAGGGCGTCGGCCAGGTGGGCCGGACCGTCCTCAACGAGGACCACCGCGCCGCCCGGATCGAGGTCTACCTGAACGCCGACCCGCAGAGCCAGCGGGCCCGCGACCTGGCCTCCGGCCCGGTCCGTGCCGCGGTCGCCGCGCACACCCCGCCCGGGACCAGCGCCCACGTCGGCGGCACGGCGGCGGTCTTCGCCGACATCTCCACCGCCGTCGACCACGACCTGACCGTGGTCTTCCCGGTCGCGGCCGCCCTGATCGCCCTGATCCTGCTGCTGCTCCTGCGCAGCCTGCTGGCCCCGGTGGTCCTGATGCTCGCCGTCGGCCTCGGGTTCGCCGCCACCCTGGGCGCCGCCACGCTGCTGTTCCAGCACGGCCTGGGCGAGCCGGGCGTCGCCTTCACGCTCCCGCTGGTGCTGTTCCTGTTCGTCGTCGCCCTGGGCACCGACTACAACATCCTCGTCACCGACCGCATCCGTGAGGAGATGCGGCGGCCCGGTGCGCCCCGCGCCGCCGTGGCCCGCGCCGTCCGGCACACCGCCCCGACCGTCGCCACGGCCGGTCTCGTCCTGGCCGGTTCCTTCGCCACCCTGGCGACCACCCCGGGCAGCGAGCAGATCGCCTTCTCGCTGACCCTCGGCATCCTGCTCTCCGCCCTGGTCCTCTCGCTCGGCGTGGTCCCGGCCCTGGCCGCTCTCCTCGGCCGCTCCCTCTGGTGGCCCCTGCGCCCCACCCCGGCCGCTCCGATCACGACGGCCCCGACCACGACGGGCCCGGACACGACGGCCCCGGACACCGGCGCGGCCCCGGTGGCCGCCCCGCGCCCGGCCCCGGACCGCCTCGGCACCCGCTGAGCACACCGGTCGCACGGTCACACCGGTCTCCACCGAGGCGTTCCCTCCCGGGGACCCTTCGGGCCCGGCCCCGAGCCGGGCC
>NZ_JBHXTL010000030.1:0-74829 GCF_042677365.1 Kitasatospora sp. NPDC127116 | reverse complement strand
CCCCCCGGGCGATCCGGCCGTTGCGCCCGGGGGTCGGGCCGGTCAGCGCGGGGGCAGCAGGGCGGCGCCGGTCGCGGCCCGGACCTCCGCGAAGTCCACGCCCGGCGCCGTCTCCACCACCCGCAGCCCCTCCGGGGTCACGTCGATCACCGCGAGGTCGGTGACGATCCGGTCCACGACTCCGCGACCGGTCGCCGGAAGTGACAGCTCGTCGACGATCTTCGGGGAGCCTTCCCGGGCGGTGTGCTCCATCACCACGATCAGCCGGCGGGCCCCGTGCACCAGGTCCATCGCGCCGCCCATGCCCTTGACCATCTTGCCGGGGATCATCCAGTTGGCGAGGTCCCCGGTGGCCGAGACCTGCATCGCGCCGAGCACCGAGACGTCGATCCGCCCGGCCCGGATCATGCCGAAGGAGAAGGCGGAGTCGAAGTACGAGGCGCCGGGGGCGACCGTCACCGTCTCCTTCCCGGCGTTGATCAGGTCGGCGTGCTCGGCGCCCTCCTCCGGGTACGGGCCGACGCCGAGGATGCCGTTCTCCGAGTGCAGCACCACCTCGACGCCCGGCGGGAGGTGGTTGGGGATCAGGGTGGGCAGGCCGATGCCCAGGTTCACGTACTGGCCGTCGCGCAACTCGCGGGCGGCGCGGGCGGCCAGGGCGTTGCGCGGGTCGAGGGCGGAGGCGGGCGCGGAGGCGGGTGCGGAGGTGCGGGCGGAGGTGGGTACCGGGGTGGGGGCGGCGGTCTCGGTGGGCATCGGGTCAGGCCTCCTGGAGTGCGGGGCGGACGGTGCGGCGCTCGATGCGGCGGTCCTCGGGGTTGGCGGCCACCACCCGGTCGACGTACACCCCGGGCAGGTGCACCGCGTCCGGAGGGAGCTCGCCGGGCTCGACGATCCGGTCCGCCTCGACCAGGGTGATCCGGCCCGCCGCCGCGCAGAGCGGGTTGAAGTTCCGGGCGGCGGCGTGGAACACGCAGTTGCCGTGCCGGTCCGCCACCTCGGCCCGGACCAGCGCGAAGTCCGCCGTGATCGCCTCCTCCAGCAGGTACCGGCGGCCGCCGAACTCCCGGACCTCCTTCGGCGGGGACGCCAGGGCCACCGAGCCGTCGGCCGCGTAGCGCCAGGGCAGCCCGCCCTCCTCGACCTGGGTGCCGACCCCGGCCGGGGTGAAGAACGCGGGGATGCCGGCTCCACCCGCCCGCAGCCGTTCGGCCAGCGTGCCCTGAGGGGTCAGCTCCACCTCCAGCTCGCCGGAGAGGTACTGCCGGGCGAACTCCTTGTTCTCCCCGACGTACGAGGAGGTCATCCGGGCGATCCGGCCGGCCCGCAGCAGCAGGCCCAGCCCCCAGTCGTCCACCCCGCAGTTGTTCGACACCACCCGCAGTCCGGTGGTGCCGGAGTCGGCCAGGGCGCCGATCAGCGTGCTCGGGATGCCGCAGAGGCCGAAGCCGCCGACGGCCAGCACCGCGCCGTCGGGGATGTCCCCGACCGCGTCGGCGGGGGAGTCCAGGACCTTGTCCAAGGGATCACCTCATGAGGGAGTGGGAGGAGGGGAGTCGTAGGAGAGGAGTGGGAGAAGAGAGGAGGGGGCGGAACGGCGGGGCAGGGGAGGGGCAGCGGGGCAGGAGGCGACGGGGAGCGGGGGAGGGACGGCCGGCGGGCCCGGGAACCGCGCGGAGCCCGTGGCCGTACCAGGCCGGGCTGGGGTCCTGCCTGGGCCGGACCGGGCGGGCACGCCGCTGGGGTGGCTGCCGCCGGACGGGCTCCGCGCCCCTCCACCGTCACCGGGCGGGGGCCGCCGCAACCATGGCGGCCACCCCCATGGGTGGGTGAGGAGTCGTGTCGACAGGCCACACCCTGGCGCCCGGAGGGCGACGGAGGCCCGGCGGTATGTCGGCCGGAACCACATCCGGACGGGCTGATGCGTCAACTGGGCACATGTCGCCACTCCCACCGCACACCTACGGTTCCGGCATTCACCCCGCCGCACCTCAGGAGTCGGTCACCATGCGCAGCTCGACAGCCCCCTCCCGGACCGCCGCCGGCGCCCGTCCGGGCGACTCCCTGACCGGCGGCCCGGCCCGGAAGCTCGCCGCCCTCGCGGCCTGCGTCCTGCTCGCCTCGGGTTGCGCCAAGGCCGGAACGGCCGGGACGAGCGCGGCGGACGGTGGCGCCAAGGGCCCGATCAAGGTCGGCCTGGTGTACTCCAGGACCGGTCCGCTGGCCGCCTACGGCAAGCAGTACCTGGAGGGCTTCAAGGCCGGCCTGAGCTACGCGACCAAGGGCACCGGCGCGGTCGACGGGCACAAGATCGAGTTCGAGGAGCAGGACGACGCCGGCGACCCGGCCAAGGCGGTGTCCGCCGCCAAGGACCTGATCGGCAAGGGCTACAAGGTGCTGGCCGGTTCCACCGCCTCCGGGGTGGCCCTCCAGGTCGGCCCCATCGCCGCGCAGAACAAGGTGCTCTTCATCAGCGGCCCGGCCGCCGCGGACAAGGCCACCGGTCTGAACAAGTACACCTTCCGTTCCGGCCGCCAGTCCTACCAGGACATCAAGACCGCGGCCTCGTTCGTCGGTGACGCGAAGGGCAAGAAGGTCACCGTGCTCGCTCAGGACAACGCCTTCGGCCAGGCCAACGTGGCCGCGGTGAAGGCGGTGCTCGGCGGTGAGGGTGCGACCGTCGACCAGGTGCTCGCCCCGCCGAGCGCCACCGACCTCACCCCCTTCGCCACCCAGGCCCGGACCGCCAAGCCCGACCTGCTGTTCGTCGCCTGGGCAGGCGACACCGCCTCGGCCCTGTGGACGGCGCTCAACCAGCAGGACGTGTTCGCCGACACCAAGGTCGTCACCGGCCTCGACCTGGCCGCCTCCTACCCGCTGTTCGGCCCGGCCGGCGAGAAGATCTCCTTCCTGAACCACTACTTCGACGGCGCCGCCGGCACCCCGGTGGAGAAGGCCATGACCGAAGCCGTCACCGCCGCCGGAGGGAAGACGGACATCTTCACCCCGGACGGCTTCACCGCCGCCCAGATGATCGTGCACGCCGTCGAGTCCAACCACGGCTCCGCCGACGACACTTCGGCCCTGGTCAAGGCCCTGGAGGGCTGGAGCTTCGACGGGGTCAAGGGGAAGACCACGGTCCGCGCCGAGGACCACGCCCTGCTCCAGCCGATGTTCCAGGTGCGGCTGACCGGCAATGGCGCCGCCGCCAAGCCCTCGGTGGAGAAGACCCTGACCGCGGACGAGGCCGCGCCCCCGGTCACCCCGATGGCGGGCTGATCCCGATGCCCGCCCGCACCGACTCCACTCCTTCCGCCGCCTCCTCCTCCGCTCAGGGCTCCTCGTCCGTGCGTTCCTCCGCGTCCTCCTCCCCGGTGCTGCGTCTGGACGGGCTCGGCTGGGCCGTCCGCGGCGTGCCGATCGTCGAGGACGTCTCCTTCTCGGTCGGCGAAGGCGAGTTCATCGCCTTCATCGGGCCCAACGGCGCCGGCAAGACCTCCCTCTTCAACCTGATCTCGGGCATCTACCCGGCGACCCACGGCACCCTCCACCTCGACGGCGCGGACGTCACCACCGAGGCGGTGCACGCCAGGGCCCGCCGCGGTCTCGGCCGCACCTTCCAGACCTCCTCCCTCTGGCCGGGGATGACGGTCGCCGACCACGTCCGCCTGGCCGCCCAGGCGGCGGCCGGGCCGCGCGCGTCGTACCGGCTCTGGCGCCGCGCCGACCGCTACGAGCAGCAGTTGGCCGACACCCTGGAACGCACCGACCTCACCCACCGCGCCGACACCCTCGCCAGTGCGCTCTCGCACGGGGAGAAGCGCAAGCTGGAGCTGGCCGTCCTGCTGGTCTCCGAGCCCCGGCTGATCCTGCTGGACGAGCCGATGGCCGGTGTCAGCGCGGAGGAGGTGCCCGCCCTCACCGAGCTGATCCGTTCCGTGCACCGGGACCTGGGCCGGACCGTCCTGATGGTCGAGCACCACATGGACGTCCTGCTCGGCCTGGCCGACCGGCTCGCGGTGATGCACCACGGCACGCTGCTCGCCCTGGATACCCCCGAGGCCGTGATGGCCGACCCGACCGTGCAACAGGCCTACCTGGGTGAGGCGTTGTGACCTCCTCTCCGTTCTCCGCTCAGCGCCCCACTCCTTCGGGGCGCTCCGCCTCCTCGCCGTCCTCCGGCACCGTTCCCCTCCTCTCCGTCCGCGATCTGCGGGTGGTCATCGACGGGCTGCACATCCTGCACGGGGTCGACTTCGACGTGGCTCCCGCCGGGGTGACCGCGCTCCTGGGCCGCAACGGTGCCGGCAAGACCACCACCGTCAAGGCCGTCATGGGCCTGGTGCCGCGCACCGGAAGCATCCGGCTCTCCGAATCCGAGCTCTCCTCCCTTCCCACGCATCTGGTCGTTCGTCACGGCATCGGCTACGCGCCCGAGGACCGGGGGATCTTCGCCGGCCTGACGGTCGCCGAGAACCTCCGCCTCGCCGAGCGCGCCGCCGGGAGCGGGGGCGCCGCCGGTGAACCGGACTACGCACTCGTCCACGAGCTCTTCCCCGAACTCAAGCAGCGAGCCGGGCAGTTGGCCGGGACGCTCTCCGGCGGCCAGCAGCAGATGGTGGCGATCGGCCGGACGCTGCTCAACCGCAACCGGCTGATCATCGCCGACGAGCCCACCAAGGGCCTGGCCCCGAAGATCGTCGCCGAGGTGGCCGAGGTGCTGGCGCGCGCGGCCGAGGCCGTGCCCGTCCTGCTGGTCGAGCAGAACCTCGCCCTCGTCCGCCGACTGGCCGGCACCTGCGCCGTCCTGGCCGACGGCCGCACCGCCCACCGCGGCGACACCGCCGAGCTGTTGGCCGATGAGGAAGCCGCCCGCCGCCTGCTCGGCGTCGGCTCCCGCCACCCGCTCGCCGGCGGGCCCCGGCCCGCCTCCTCCCCGGCCGCCCCCGTCCTCACCGCCGAGGTGAAGCCCTGATGGACACCGTCGTCCTCCTCTCCTGTACCGGACTCGGTCTCGGTGCGCTGTACTTCCTGGTCGCCTCCGGTCTGTCGCTGATCTTCGGTCTGATGGACGTGCTCAACTTCGCGCACGGCGCCCTGCTCTCCATCGGCGCCTACGCCACCTGGTGGGCCGGCGCCGAGGCCGGCTTCTCCTTCTGGCTCGCGGTGCCGTTCGGCACCCTGGTCGGGACGGTCGCCGCCGTCCTGTTGGAGCTCTTCCTGATCCGGCCGCTCTACAGCCGCCCGCGCGACCAGATCCTCGCCACCGTCGGGGTCGGGCTCGCCGTACCCGCCCTGCTGATGGGGGTCTGGGGCGCGGATTCCCGTCCCTTCCCCCAGCCGGAACTGCTGTCCGGCACCTGGCACGTGCTCGGGGCGACCGTCCCGGTCAACCGCTTCGTGCTGGTGGCCGCCGCCGCACTGCTGCTGCTCGCTCTTCGGTTGTTCCTCGCCCGCACCCGCTACGGGCTGATCGTCCGGGCCGGCGTCGAGGACCGGGCGATGGTCACGGCGCTCGGCATCGACGTCCGGAGGGCGTTCACCCTCGTCTTCGCCCTCGGTGGGGCGGCCGCCGCGCTCGGCGGTGCCCTCGGCGGCCTCTACTTCGGTTCGGTCAATCCCGGCCAGGGGACCGGCCTGCTCATCTTCGCCTTCGTCGTCGTGGTCATGGGTGGCATGGGCTCCGTAACCGGAGCCGCCGTCGCCTCGGTGGGCGTCGGCCTAGTCCAGCAGTTCGCCAACTACTACACCGGCGCCGGTCTCGGCGACCTCTCGGTCGTCGTCCTGCTCGCCGTCCTGCTTCTCGTCCGACCCCGTGGACTCACCGGGAGGCTCGCGTGAGCGCCGAAACACCGATCACGAGCACCGGTGGCCCCGCGGCGAGCCGCAGCGCCGCCGCTCCGGCAGGGGGGACTGACACCGGCCCTGCCGTGACCGCCGTGCCGGAAGAGGGGACTGACACCAGCTCCGCCGACACCGCCACTGTGGCAAGGGGGACTGACACCGGCCTCGCCGAGACCCATTGTGAACACAGGAGCGGTCCCGGCGCCATCCCTCGAACAGGTGATTCAGTCACTAACCGCTGGACAGGCGTGCACAGAGCGCTACGCTGGTGGCCGATCGCCCTGCTGATCACGTTCCTTGTCGCCCCATACAGTGCGCTTCCCGTCCCGGGACTGCTCGACGGCCCGCTCGGCAGCCCCGGCAGCCTCCAACTGCTCGCCCTGTGCCTGCTCTACGGGGCCCTCGCCACCGGTTACGACCTCCTGCTCGGTCGGACCGGACTGCTCTCCTTCGGCCACGCGCTCTACTTCGCGACCGGCCTGTACGCCACCGATCTCGGCATGCTGGAGCTGCGACTGCCGTTCGCCGCCGCCGCGGTGTTCGGCGTCGCCTGCTCCGTGCTGCTGGCCCTGCTGCTCGGCTCGGTCAGCCTGCGCGTCACGGGCATCGGGTTCTCCATGGTCACCCTCGCCTTCGCCCAGGCCGGCTCGATCCTCGTCCAGCGCAATCCCGGCGGGGTCACCGGCGGCGAGGAGGGCCGCTCCGCCCCGGCCGACCTGCTGCCCGCCGGCCTGCTCGGGATCGAGAACACCGCCAACCTGTACTGGATCGCCGTCGGCTACCTGGTGCTGACCGTCGCCGCGGTCCACTGGGCCGTCAAGTCGCCGATGGGCCGGGTCTGGGAGGGCATCAAGGAGAACGAGCGCCGGGTCGAGGTGCTCGGACTGCGGCCCTACGGCTACAAGCTGGTCGCCTTCGTGCTCGCCGGCGGGCTCGCCGGGCTGGGCGGGGTGGTCTACCTGCTGCTGACCGGTGGCGCCACCCCGCAGGCCGCCACCTCGGACGCCACGCTCGCGCTCCTGGTGATGGTCGTCCTCGGCGGCTCCGGCACCCGCTGGGGACCGCTGCTCGGCGGTGTCCTGTACACCTGGGCGAGCCACCGGCTCGGCGACCTCGCCAACTCCTCGACCGTCGCCGACCTGCCGGCGGTGCTGCGGGTTCCGCTCTCCCAACCCCTGTTCCTGCTGGGCGCCCTGTTCGTCGCCGTGGTCTACCTGCTGCCCGGCGGCCTGGCTAGACTGCCTGCCCGCATCCGCACCGCCCGGTCCGCCCGCTCCGCCTCGGTGCCGGCCGGTCTCGGAACCGCCCACCCCACCGGAGGTACCCCCGCGTGAGCCAGTCGCCGCTGAAGCCCGAGGAGTTGACCGTCCCCGTGCCCGGTGGGGACCTGGCCGTCCTGCGCTGGCCCGCAGACGACCCGCGGGCCCCCACGATCGTGGCGGTGCACGGCATCACCGCCAACGGCCTCGCCTGGTACGAGGTCGCCCGCCGGCTCGCCGGCCGGGTCACCCTGCTCGCGCCCGACCTGCGAGGCCGCGGCGCCAGCCGCTCGGTCGCCGGACCGTACGGGCTGGCCCGGCACGCCGACGACGTGGCCGCGCTGATCGGCGCCCTCGGCCCGGGGCCCGTCACGGTGGTCGGCCACTCGATGGGGGCCTGGGTCACCGCCCTGGCCGCCGTCCGGCACCCCGGCCTGGTCCGCCGCGTCCTGCTGGTCGACGGAGCGGTGACCTTCCCGCTGCCGCAGGGCATCCGGGAGGAGGACGCCCTGGCCGCGGTGCTCGGCCCCGCGCTGGCCCGGCTGTCCACGACCTTCCCGGACCGGGACGCCTACCGGGAGTTCTGGCGCGGGCACCCAGCCTTCGCCGGCGAGTGGACCGAGGGGATCGACGCCTACACCCAGCGCGACCTCGTCGGCACGGAGCCCGAACTGCGCTCCTCCTGCGTGCTGGAGGCCGTACAGGTCGACGGCGCCCAGGTCCTGCTGGACGAGGAAGCGGCCGGCGCCGTGCACCGGCTGCCCTGCCCGGCCGACCTGCTCTGGGCCGAGCGCGGCCTGCTCGACGAGCCGCAGGGCCTCTACGACCACGCGCGGCTCGAACTGGCCCGGCTGGACACGGAGCGGGTGCCCGCCGCACCGGTGCCCGGCACCAACCACTACTCGATCCTCTGGGGCGGGGCCGGGGCGGACCGCATCGTCCGGATCCTGCTCGCGGACGCCCTCGCCGCCGAGTAGCCGGCCGGGCTCGGGAGCGGGTCGGAACGCCAGCGACCGGCACGCCAACGGCGGAACACCAGCGGCCGGCACGCCAACGGCCGGAACGACAGCGGCCGGCGAGGGATCCGCCCCCCGCCGGCCGGTCCCGGTGGCCCGCTCCTGCGCGCCTCGGCGCGTCAGCCCGCCGTGCCGAGGAAGCTCTCCCAGCCGCCCGCCGGCGCCTGGCCGACGTTGAGCGAGCGCAGCTTGCGCAGGGTGGACTGGTCCTGCACCTCCAGCCACTCGACCAACTGCTTGAAGGAGACCAGTCGGACGTCGGGCTTGCCCGCGACGGTCTTGAGGGTCTCCTCGACGGCGTCCATGTAGATGCCGCCGTTCCACTGCTCGAAGTGGTTGCCGATGAAGAACGGCGCGCGGTTGCTGTTGTACGCGCGCTCGAAGCCCGCCAGGTAGGAGTTGGTGGCCTGGGTGCGCCAGTCGCCGTACTTGGCCGGGTCGCCCTTGGTGCTGCCGCTGGACTGGTTGGCCAGGATGTTGTAGTCCATCGACAGCACCTGGAAGGTGTGCCCGGGGAACGGGATGGACTGCAGCGGGAAGTCCCAGACCTTGCCGTCCTGCACCTTCTGCGGCCATATTTGCAAGCCGCCCGAGGAACTGGCGTCGTACTTCCAGCCCAGCTTGGCGATGGTCGGCAGCAGCGCCTTCTGGCCCTCCAGGCACGGGGTGCGGCCGCCGATGAGCTCCTTCTTGTAGTCGAAGGGGAGCGGGTCGACGTCGGTGAAGCCGGTGTTGGTCCGCCACTGGGTGACGAAGCCGATCGCCTGGTCGATCTCGCTCTGCCAGTCCTCGGGGGTCCACATGTTGACCCCGTTCTTGTCCGGACGGCTGGAGCAGAAGTGCCCGTTGAAGTGGGTGCCGATCTCGTGCCCGGCCAGCCAGGCCTGGCTGATGAGCTTGAGCGTGCTCTTCACCGCGCCGTCCGACAGGTACGGGATGTCGGAGGCGCCGACCGAGTGCTTCGGTGGGTGGTACAGGTCGGCCTTGCCCTTGGGGAGGGCGTAGATGCCCGAGAGGAAGAAGGTCATGGTGGCCTTGTGCTGCTCCGCCAGCTTCAGGAAGCGGGGGAACTGGCCGTCCTCGGTGCCGCCGGCGCCGTCCCAGGAGAAGACCACGAACTGCGGCGGCCGCTCGCCCGGCTTGAGCTTCTCGGGCTTGGGCTGGTTCGGCTGCGGTCCGGTGTCCGCGTTGGAACCGTCGCCGATCGGGGTGCCCTTGGGCACCGCCGCCTGGGGGTCGGGGCCGCCGCCCTGGGCGGTTCCGGTACCGCCGGGGCCGGGGGAGGTGGCGCCTTGTCCCGAGCCGGATCCGCCGCTGGAGCAGGCCGCGACCGCGCCGAGGGCCGCGGTCGCGGCGGTTGCACTGAGCACCGTCCTGCGCGAGATGCTGGTCATGGTCTCCCCTGGGTGCCGATGCCGGTGGTGAGGGCGGCCCGCAGCCGCACCGGTCAAATCGGGCAATTGATGAATATTCCGCCGTTAGCATGTCATGTCGCCGCGGCGGCTTCCAAGGTCGCCGAGCGCTGACGACTCCCAACACGCCTGGCGCATCCGGCTGGGCTGCGGGGATGCGCCGACTGTTGCCGTCCTGTGACGCTTCCCACCCCGTGCGGCCCGGTCAGTACGCTACCGCCGGCCGGTCGGCCCGCCGCCGGGGTTCGTCGTCGTTGGGCCCGATTGGTCGCCCTTTTGGGAAAACTTTTGCCCCTTGCCGGGGTGGGCGGCCCGAAGCCCGCCAGGGGGAGGGCTGGCCCGGGCGGGCGTGCGGAAAGAGGTGTGCCGGCCCCGGTGGGATCACGGAAGCCGCGCGGAACCACAAGGAAGGGGTCCGCCGCGGCGGGACCGTCGCAAGGGGCGGAGGGGTGGCCGGGAGCTGTCGCCGGGCGGACCGTCAGAGTGCGGCGAGCCGCCGGGTGCGGCGCACCATGCGCGCGATCGCGGTGCTGATGGCGGTGGCCGCCGCGCAGGAGACCACGAGGCTCAGCCAGGCGGTGTTGAACCAGTGGCTGTTCAGCCAGCCCAGCGTCACGATGTAGGCGGCCCAGACCAGCGCCGCCAGTGCCGACCAGTGCAGGAACCGGTGCGGATGGGCGGGGGAGTGGCCGATGGCCAGGTCGAGGACGGTCCGCCCGGCCGGGACGAACCGCGCGACCACCACCATCGCGGCGGCCGCCCCGTGGGGTCGTTCGATCAGGGCTTCCTGGACCCGGGCCACGCTGGCCGCCAGTTTGGGGCGCCGGGCGAGCCGGCGGTGCAGCACCGGGGCGCCGCGCCGGGCCAGGTTGAGCAGCAGCAGGTCGCCCAGGAAGGAGGCCACCGCCACGCCCAGCCCGAGCATCAGGGGCGCACCGTCGATCTGCGCGGTCTTGAGCACGGCCAGGATGACCAGCGTCCCGCTGGGGATGAACGGAAGGAGGGCGTCCCCGAGCACGGCGACGAGCGCCAGCGCGCAGATCCACGAGGATCCGGTCGCCGCCACGAAGTTCAAGGCCCTTTACTCCCTCCACGCCTCCCGAGGGAGCAGGTGGCTGCAGGGGTCAACGCTAGCGCCTCGACTTTTCATGCCATGAAGCACCCCGGTATGGCATGGGTCACGGTCGCTGATTCCGGCCGCGCCCCGGGGCGGGAAGCGACGCGTCCGGGCCGGTCCGGGGGCCGGGGCGCCCGGGTGGCGGACCGTCGCCGAAACCGAACGAGCCCCCGGGGCGGGGTGCCGCGCCGAGGGCTCGCAGTGATCGTCCGGTGCTGGTCCAGCCCGACGATCTTGCTGGTGGAGTGCGGATCCCGCTCCGGCGACCCGCTCCCGGCCCCAGCCTGCCGGACGCCGGCCCCCGGTCGCGAGTCCTGGCGCTGGCGACTTCCGGCGCTGGCGGGAAGTCGCCAGCCGTGTTCGCCCGCTGGCTCTGCGTCAGCCGAACGGTCGGTCGACTTCCGTGCGAAATGGCCGAAACCCGCTCGGACCGTGGCCGGACGACACTCCGGAGGCGGGAACAGCGAGGCCCCGGCCGTGGTTGACCCCCCTCGGCGACAGCGACCGGCGGGCCATCCGGGACCGCGCGGTCACCCACGACGGCCGGCCCGAGGACGGCGGCCAGAAGGGCGGACGGGATGACCACCGAGGACCACCAGGAGCACGGGACCGGACCGGAGACCGGATCGGCGGCCGGACCGGCGGCCAGTGCGGCGATCCGCGGCACCGCCCGCGGGACGGCGCCCGCGCCGCTCTCGATCCTCGACCTCGCCACCGTCGGCGTCGGCCACACGCCCGCCGAGGCCCTCGCCGCCACCACCGAACTGGCCCGCCGGGCCGAGCAATGGGGCTACCACCGCTTCTGGGTGGCCGAGCACCACGGCATGCCCGGAGTGGCCAGCTCCACCCCGGCCGTCCTGCTCGCCCACCTCGGGGCCAACACCACGACGCTGCGGCTGGGCTCCGGCGGCGTCATGCTCCCCAACCACGCCCCGCTGGCCGTCGCCGAGCAGTTCGGCCTGCTGGAGGCCCTGCACCCGGGGCGGATCGACCTCGGACTCGGCCGCGCCCCCGGCACCGACCCGGCCACCGCCCGGGCGCTGCGCCGCGGCCTCGCCGAAGGCGCGGACGACTTCCCGCAGCAGCTCGCCGAGCTGACCCACTTCCTCGACGGCGACTTCCCGGACGGCCACCCGTACGCCCGGCTGACCGCCGTCCCCCGGGGCGAGGGCCGACCGCCGGTCTGGCTGCTCGGCTCCTCCGGCTTCAGCGCCCAGCTGGCGGGCCGCCTCGGCCTCCCGTTCGCCTTCGCCCACCACTTCAGCAGCGCCAACACCGTCCCGGCGCTGGACCTCTACCGCTCGTCCTTCCGCCCCTCCGCCGTGCTCGCCGAGCCGTACGCGCTGATCGGCGTGAGCGCGGTCGCCGCCGACGACGAGCCCTCGGCCCGGCGACTCGCCCGCTCCGCGGCCCTCGGCATGCTCCGCCTGCGACGCGGCAACCCCGGCCCGATCCCCACCCCGGAGGAGGCCGAGGACTACCCGTACAGCCCGGTCGAGGCCGACTTCATCGACAGCTGGCTCGACAACGTTGTGCTCGGCGACCCGGGCCGGGTCGCCGACGGGCTGGAGGCGCTGCGCAAGCGGACCGGCGTGGACGAGCTGATGGTGACCTCGCACATCCACGGCCACGAGGCCCGGCTCCGCTCGTACGGCCTGATCGCCGAGGCCTACGGCCTGACGGCGGCGGCGTGACCTCGACGGCCTGACGGCATCCGGACCGACCGCCCACCGTCTGCCGCGTCCGCCGCGGCGGCCGGGCCCGGCCGTTCCGCCCCGCAGCGCCCGCCGGTCGCCCGCCCGTCCTGCGGCTACCGGCCGTTCAGGGCGGGGCGGCCCTCGCGGAGTATGGCCGCTACCAGCTCGGCCTCGCCGGGGCGGGCGAAGTACCAGCCCTGGGCGGTGTCGCAGCCGGTCAGCCGCAGGCGCTCGGCCTGGGCGGCGCTCTCGATGCCCTCCGCGGTGACGGTCAGGCCGAGGGTGTGGGCGAGCTGCACCATCGCGCCGACGATCTGCTCGTCCGCGTCGCTGCGCCGGGAGCGGAGCTCCGGGCGGCCCGTACGGTCCGTCGGGGCGGGCTCGCGGAAGCCCTCGATGAAGGTGCCGTCGAGCTTGAGCACGTGCACCGGCAGCCTGGAGAGGTAGGCCAGGTTGGAGTAGCCGGTGCCGAAGTCGTCGATCGCGATCCGCACGCCCATGTCCGCGAGCGCCTGGAGGGCCTGGAGCGGGCGGCCGCCGGGGCCGAGCAGGGCGCTCTCGGTGATCTCCAGCTGGAGGAGCCGGGCCGGCAGGCCGGTGCGTTCGAGCGCCCGGGCGACGTCGGCGACGATGTCGGAGTCCCAGATCTGGCGGGCGGCCAGGTTGACGCTCACGAAGGTCTCGGTGTCGGGGAACTCGGTGAGCCACTGCCGGGCCTGCCGGCAGGACTCCTCCAGCACCCAGGTCCCGAGCGGCACGATCGCGCCGGTCTCCTCGGCGAGCGGGATGAAGCGGTCCGGGGAGAGCGTCCCGTAGCGGGGGTGGCGCCAGCGGACCAGCGCCTCCGCGCCGTGCACCGCACCGTCGGCCAGGCCGACCAGCGGCTGGTACTCGATGGTGAACTCACGGCGCTCCAGGGCCGGGCGCAGTGCGGTGGCGAGCAGCTGCCGGGTGAGCTGGTGGGCGCCGCGGTCCGGGTCGTAGAGGGTCCAGCGGGCGCGTCCGTCGGCCTTGGACCAGTAGAGCGTGGCGTCGGCGTCCTTGACCAGGTCGGTCGGGGTGGTCTCGTGCACGGACCGCTCGACCACGCCCACGCTGGCGGTGATCACCAGTCGGTGCCCGGAGACGTCGAAGGGACGTTCCAGCACCTCCAGGATCCGGGCGGCCAGCTCGGTCAGCTGCTCGCTGCCCAGGCTGTCGGTGACCAGGACGGCGAACTCGTCGCCGCCCATCCGGGCCACCAGGTGGGTGTCCCGCCCGTCGAACCCGCGCCGCAACCGGGTGGCGACGGCGATCAGCAGCTGGTCGCCGATGTGGTGGCCGAGCGCCTCGTTGATCGCCGCGAAGCCGTCGAGGTCCAGGTAGCAGACCCCCACCCGGCGTTCGTCCGCGGCCTCGGCCGGGCCCGGCCGGTCGTCCGGCCGGTCGTCCGGCGCGAGGCAGGCGGCGTCGAGCCGCTCGAAGAAGTAGGCCCGGTTGGGCAGCCGGGTCAGCGGGTCGTGCAGGGCCTGGTACTCCAGCCGGTCGCCGAGCCGCCGCTGCTCGGTGATGTCCTCCACCAGGGCGAGGGTGTAGAGCGGATCGCCGGCGCCGTCCCGGATCAGCGAGACGGTGACCTTGCTCCAGACGGTGTGGCCCTCGCGGTGCTTGAGCTGCTTCTCCACGCGGAACCGTTCCCGCTCCCCGTGGACGAGCTCGGGGAAGAGCCGGTCCGGCATGCCCTCCGGGTCGATGATCTCGTGCAGGTGGGTGCGGGCCAGTTCGCCGACGCCCCGTCCGATCAGCGTGGCGAAGGCCGGGTTGACCTCGATGATCCGGTCCTCGGCGTCGATCAGGGCCATGCCGATGACGGCGTCGCAGAAGGCGGCCCGGAACCGGGACTCGCTGGCCCGCAGTGCCGCCAGCAGCCGGTCGGTGCCGGCGCCCTCCCGGTCGGTGCCCTCGGCCGCCCGGCCGCTGCCGCCGGCGAGCCCCCGGTCCCGGTGGGCGTCGTCGGTGAGCGGGGCCGAGCAGGTGGGGCAGAGCAGCAGCTCCGGCTCCGCGAGCGTCCCGCAGGCGCCGAGGGCCGTGGTGGCTCCCGCGGCGGGGGCGGTGGTGGTTCCCGCGGCGGGGGCGGGGGCGGGGGCGGTGGCCGGTCCGCCGGGGCCGGCGGCCGGTTCCAGGACCGGCGAGGCGAGGTGGCGGTGGCGCGGTGATTCCTCGTGCCGCACGCCCGGGTGGTGTGCGTCGGCCCCCTCGTTCCGGCCCGGCACGGCATGCTCCCGTCCGCTGCTGACGCTTGACGATGGTCCGGCCGGCCGGTCGGGACCCGGCGGTCGGCTCCGCACTCTGTCGTGGTCCTCGGAGTCGGCCGCTGCGGGGGCTGCCCGTCGTGGGGCGCCGGCGCGCGGGGACCCGCCTGAAGGACAGGGCGCTGCGGCCGATCATAGGCCGCGACGACAACACGCGGTGACCGCCGCCAGGGTGATTCGCCCGCTTTGTGATCATGAATGGCGGTACGTGCGGACGCCCCCGGTGCACATCACATGATGTGCGCCAGGGGCGCGTGCGCCGAAGCCGCGCCCTTGGGCGCCGGTCGCGCGCCGGATGCGGAGCGGAGCGGGCCGGGAGCCCGGGGGCGGAAGGGGCTGTCGGAGGTGATGGAGAAGAGGGCGGAAGAGAGAAGAGAGGGCGGAAGAGAGAAGAGGGCGGAAAGGAAGAAGAGCGAAGACGGGCGGGCTCAGGCCAGCGAGGCCGTGAGGGTGATGGTGGTGCCGGTCAGGGCCTGGCTGACCGGGCAGTTGGCCTTGGCGTCCTCGGCGGCCTTCACGAAGCCGGCCTCGTCCAGCCCGGGGACCTCGCCGACGACGGTCAGGTGGATGCCGGTGATGCCCGTGCCGGGCTGGAACGTCACGTCGGCCCGGGTGTCCAGCTTGGTCGGCGGGGTGCCGGCACCGGCCAGGCCGTGCGAGAGGGCCATCGAGAAGCACGCGGAGTGGGCGGCCGCGATGAGCTCCTCCGGGCTGGTTTTGCCGTTGGGGGCCTCGGCGCGGGACGGCCAGGAGACGGGGTACTCGCCGATCCCGGAGGAGGCGAAGGTCACCAACCCCTTTCCGTCGAGGAGGTTGCCCTCCCACGCGGTGGTGGCGGTGCGGGTGGTTGCCACGATCGGTTCCTCCAGTACTGAGGGAGTGTTCGAACGGTCACGTCCGGTCATGCACGCCCCAGCCTACGGGCAGAGCCCTCCCGGCCCGGTGCGTCACGCCGCCGGGGCCGGGCGGAGCACCGGCTCGCCGGTCCGGTCCGGTCCGGTCTGGTTCGGTCCGGCCCGGCTCACCGTCCGGTCCGGCCCGCCGTCCGGATCGTGGACGGTTCCGTCCGACGGTGCGGGGCCGGAGCGGGGGCCCTGTTAGATTTGCCCGGGCCCGAGCCCGGCCGCCGTACGGTCGGGCGCCCACTGCAGACACCGGGAGCCGCCCCGATGACGGACCACTCCACGACCCCCGACGCCGGCCTGACCGAGGGGATCGACGACGCCGTACGGGCCGAGCTGACCGGCCTGCGCGAGAGCATCGACAACATCGACGCCGCGGTGGTCCACATGCTGGCCGAGCGCTTCAAGGCGACCCAGCGGGTCGGCCGGCTCAAGGCCGAGCACAAGCTGCCGCCGGCCGACCCGGCGCGCGAGCGGGACCAGATCAAGCGCTTGCGGGAGCTGGCGGCGGGGGCGAAGCTGGACCCGGTCTTCGCCGAGAAGTTCCTGAACTTCATCATCGCCGAGGTCATCCGCCACCACGAGGCCATCGCCCGCTCCTGAATCCTCGGGTCCGAGCGGCCCCGGGCCCGCGTGGCCCCGGGGCCTCCGGCGATGTCGGCGGCGGCTAAATGACCGATTTCGTCAGGCTCCACGGTTGGCGTAGCGTGCAGGTTTCCCCAGCCGGAGAGGTGGAGCAGCGACGATGGCGGTGAACCTGCCCGAAACGCCGAGCGGAACCGGGGCTCCCGGCGAGTCCGCGTCGAACGCCCACGCGGTGCCCGGCGGTCGCGCCGAGGCCCGCCGCCGGGCCCGCGGTTCGCGGGGCCGCAAGGCCGGCGGTTCGGGTCGGCGGCCGCGGCCGTGGTGGATCGAGCTGCCGGTGATGGCGGCGGTCGGCCTGGTGGTCGCGCTGCTGATCAAGACCTGCCTGTTCCAGGTGTTCACCATCCCGTCCGGCTCCATGGAGAACACCCTGCGGATCGGCGACCGGGTCGGCGTGAACAAGTTGGCGCCGCTGACCGGCTGGGAGCCGGAGCCGGGGCAGCCGGTGGTGTTCAAGGACCCGGGGGGCTGGCTGCCGCCGCAGCCGACCGATCCGAACCCGGTCACCAACGCCGTGGGCTCGGTGCTCAGCTTCGTCGGCCTGGTCCCGCCGAAGGACGACAACTACCTGGTCAAGCGCGTCATCGCGACCGGTGGGCAGACCGTTCAGTGCGAGGGCAGCACGCTGAGCGTCGACGGACGGAAGGTCGACGAGCCGTACCTGCACCCCGGGGACGACTCCTGCGCGGGGCTGGACTTCGGGCCGGTGAAGGTGCCCTCGGGCTACATCTGGGTCGAGGGCGACCACCGCAGCGACTCCGCGGACTCCCGCTACCACCAGCACGGCCCGGGCGGTGGCGCCGTGCCGGTGGACAACGTGGTCGGCCCGGTGTCGGCCGTCGTGTGGCCGCTCAATCACCTCGACTGGTTCGGCTGGACCGGCCGCTGACCCCACGCTCGGCGGTCACCCGGTCGGCAGCCCCGGCCCCGGCCCCGGCGGCCTCGGGCCCGTCGGCCTCTGATCCGGCAACCCCGGGCCCGTCGGCCCGTGGACCCGCGAACACCTCGGCCGTCCCGGCCGTCCCGGCTTTCGAACCCGCCCCCGGGCCCGCGCCCGCGCCTGCCCCCGCGCCCGCCCCCGCCTCCGCGGGTTTGCTCGCCTGGGCCGCGAAGGCGCCGGTCAGCACCAGCAGGCCGCCCGTGATCTGCGGCAGCCCGAGGTGTTCGCCGAGCAGCACCCAGGCCGTCACGGTGGCGACCACGGCCTCCAGGTTGGCGACCACCCCGGCTATCGGCGGCGAGAGGTAGCCGACCGAGATCACGCCGGTGACGTAGGCGAGCACGGTCGCGATCAGGACCATCCACGCGGCCGGGAGGAACGCGGGCAGGCTGTGCCCGTTCATCACCACCGACCCGCCGAGCCGGCTCCAGTCGGCCTGCCACGGCCGGGTGAGGGCGGTGAGCAGCACGGCGCCGATGAGCAGCCCGAACGCGCTGACGGCGAGCGGGTCGACCGGGCGCTCGCCGTGCTGGCCGGCGTCGGCGAGCACGAAGTAACCGACCTGGCAGAGGGCCGCGCCGAGGGCGAAGAGCACGCCCAGCGCGTCGAAGCCCAGGCCGCTCCAGACCTCGACCACGCAGGCCAGCCCGGCCACCGCGACGCCGGCGCCGACGGCCGCGCCGCGGGTGATCGGCTTGCGCTGGACGAACTTGACGTAGCCGATCAGCAATGGCGGCCCGAGGTACTCGATGAGCAGGGCGACGCCGACCGGGATGCGGGAGATCGCCGCGAAGTAGCAGGCCTGGACGCCGGCCACGGCGAGCAGGCCGAAGCCGAGCAGCAGGCCGGGGCGGCGCAGGACGGCGTCCCGGTGCCGGTAGGCGACCGGGAGGAGCGCCACCGCCGCCCCGGTGACCCGGAGCCACACCACGTGCAGCGGGGAGAGCCCGGCCTCGATCAGCGGTTTGGCCGCGGTGCCGGAGCCGCCGAAGGCGACGGCGGAGACCAGCGCGAGGCCGAGGCCGAGGGTTCTGCCCGAAGGGAGGGTGGGCGAGGCCGTTGATCTGTGCACCGCCGCATTGTGACAGTCATACCGGTGATCGGGTAAGGCGCCATTCCGTCATTCGGTCCTGCCCCCGACTGTGCGCAATGGCGCAATCACCGGGGCCGGCACGGCCCCGTGACCGTGCCGGCCCCGTCGGCCGTCAGCCACCGGCCGTCAGCCACCGGCCGTAAGCCACCGACCAGCCGGTCGCCGGTCGTCGGCCGTCAGTCACCGGCCGAGGCGCCCGCCCCCGTGAGCGCGTCCGCCCCGCCCGTGGGCTGGGTGGTCGGCCGGCTGGTCGGGGGCGCGGTCGGCTGGGTGGTCGGCGCCGTCGGCTTCGAGGTGGGCCGGGGCGGCCGGGTGGGCTGGGTGGTCGGCTGGCTGGTCGGCGGAGCCGTCGGTGCGGTGGTCGCACCGCCGTCGGTGCCGCCCGGCGAGGTCGAGCCGTCGCCCGGTGCCGTGGTGGGGCCGGTGCTCGGGGCGCCGGTGGGGGCGCTCGTCGACGGGGCGCCGCTCGGCGTGCTCGGGGCGGTCGGCAGGTCGACGGCGCCCGAGGAGTCGCCGCCGGCCGGGGTCGGGAAGTCGCCGACCGGCTGACCCTTGAGCGCGGCCTTCATGTAGCTGGTCCAGATCTGGGCCGGGAACTGGCCGCCGGCCGCGCCGTCGATGCCGCCGACGCCGCTCAGGCTGACCTGGGCGCCGGTGCCCGGATCCTGGCCGAACAGGCCGACCGAGGTGACCAGTTCGGGGGTGTAGCCCACGAACCAGACCGACTTCTGGTCGTCGGTGGTGCCGGTCTTGCCTGCCACCGGGCGGCCGAGCGCCTTCGCCCGCCAGCCGGTGCCGCCCGGGTCGCTCACCACGCCCTGGAGCATCGAGGTGACCTGGTTGGCGGTGTCCTCGCTGATCGCCTGGGTGGTCTTGTGCGCGGGAAGTGCCACGTTCTCGCCCTCGCGGTCCACCGACTGCACCAGCCACGGGGTGATCTGCTTGCCGCCGTTGTCCAGCGTGGCGTACACGCCCGCCATGTCGAGCACGCTCGGGGTGGCCGCGCCCAGCGGGATGGACGGCACCGGGTCGAGCCCCGGGATGTTGCCGGGCAGGCCCATCGCGACGGCGGTGTCCTTGACCTTCTGGAGCCCGGTGTCCTGCGCGAGCTGTGCGAACGCCGAGTTGACCGACCAGTCGGTGGCCTGCTGGAGGCTGATCTGGCCGTAGCTCTTGTCGCCCTCGTTCGGCGGCGCGTACGGGGTGCCCTTGCCGCCGCGGACCTTCCGGCCGCTGGTGCCGTCGTAGACCGTGCGCGGGGTGATGGTGCGGCCGTCCTGGGTCTTGGCCTCGTTCTCGAACGCGGCGGCCAGCGCGATCGCCTTGAAGGTCGAGCCGGCCTGGTAGTCGCGCCGGGTGGCGTTGTCGACGTAGTGCTTCACGTAGTCGACGCCGCCGTACAGGGCGACGACCGCGCCGGTCTTCGGGTCCACCGAGGCGGCGCCGGCCTGGGCGGCCGCGTCCTTCTTCCGCTTGTCCGGGTTCAGGCTGTCGTGCAGCTGGGCCTGGACGGAGTCCTGGAGGGCCTGCTGGCGGGCCGGGTCGATGCTCAGCTTGATCGTGTAGCCGCCCTTGGCCAGCTCGGTCTCGCTGATCACCCCGCTGGAGGTGAGGTACTGGGTGGCGGCGTCGACCAGGTAGCCGGCCTGGCCGGACAGGCCCGGGTTGGGCTGCGGGTCCCGGACGTCCGGGAAGGTGGTCGCGGCCCGCTCGTCCGCGGAGAGCCAGCCCTCCTTGACCATGCCGTCGAGCACGTAGTTCCAGCGGTTGACGGCGTTCTGCTTGCCCGCCGCGGTCGCGGTGGCGACGTCGTACGCGCTCGGGGCGTTCAGCAGGGTGGCCAGGTAGGCGCCCTGGGCGGCGTTGAGGGCCGACGCGTCGATGCCGAAGTACGCCTGGGCGGCGGCCTGGATGCCGTAGGCGCCGCGGCCGTAGTAGGAGGTGTTCAGGTAGCCGGAGAGGATGTCGTTCTTGCTCTCGGTGGCGTCCACCTTGATGGCGATGAACAGTTCCTTCACCTTGCGGGTGATCGACTGCTTCTGGTTCAGGTACGTGTTCTTCACGTACTGCTGGGTGATGGTGGAGCCGCCCTGGGTCCCCTGGCCCTTGGCGGTCTTGATCGCGGCCCGGGCCAGGCCCTGGACGTTGACCGCGCCCTCGTTGTAGAAGTTCCGGTCCTCGGCGGCCAGCGCGGCGTGCTGGGCGGCGGGGGAGACCTTGTCCAGGGAGACGTTCTGCCGGTTGGTCTGACCGGTGCGGGTGAGCACCGAACCGTCCGAGTAGAGCCAGGTGTTGCTCTGGGCGGTCGCGGCGGCGTGCGCGTCCGGCACCTTCACCAGGGTGATCCCCAGCGCGAACAGGCCGATGCCGAGCAGCAGCGCCGTGCCGAAGCCGAGCAGGGTCATCCGCCAGGTGGGTATCAGCCGGCGGATGCCGGTGCGCTTCGGGCGGCGCGACCTCCTGCCGCCGGATCCGTCGGACCCGCCGGTGCGGCCCGACCCGCCGGCCGGGCCGGTGGAGCGCTTGAACCGTTTGACCGGGCGGAGGCCGATCGACGGCGTGCTACGGCCGCTCTGGGCGTTTCTGGACAATGCGCGGCCTTTCCTGCGGGCGCATCGAGGCAGCCGGCACGGACGGGGACATCGGCGGTTGGGGACCTTTGTCCCGATTCAGGTTCTACTGCCCTGGACGAGCAGAATGGGCCGGATGGCTCCGGTGAATCGCCGATCGAGACCGACATCACACGCAAAACGGACGTCGGAGGCCAAAAAATCGGGGAGCCCCTCGCTGCTGCGAGAGGCTCCCCAACTGTCTGTGCGCCGCCAGGGACTCGAACCCCGGACCCGCTGATTAAGAGTCAGCTGCTCTAACCAACTGAGCTAGCGGCGCTTGCTGACCTGGAAAACAATACACGCTTCCGAGGGGTGCCTCGAACCGGCTGCGGGTCACCCCCGGACCACCCGGACAGCGGCTGCCCGACCTGCCCCTTTCCTTCCGGTTGGTCCGGAGTTCGCCGCTGGTTAGGGTGGAACGGTGCCCCGCCTCCAGCCCGGCCACCGCACCGCACGGACGGCGGTCGCCACCCTGCTGCTGCTCAGCGCCGTGGCGTACACCGCCTGGGTGCTGGAGGTCGTGCTGAGCACCGGGCTCGACCCGGTGCGGGCGTACATCAGCGAACTCGCCGCCGAGGACCAGCCGCTGGGCGGCCTGTTCCGGGCCACCGACCTGGCCGCCGGACTCTGCCTGCTCGCCGCCGCCGGCACCGCCCTCGCCACCGGGCGGGTCGGGGCCTCCCGCCGGCACCGCTGGGCGCTGGCCGGCTGGTCGGCGCTGGCCCTGTTCGGCGCCGCGACCGCCGCCGACTCCCGGCTGCCGCTCAGTTGCGCCCCCACCAGCGACGAGATGTGCGCCGCCCGGGAGACCGCCGGGCTGGTCCCCGCCACCCACACCGCGCACGCCGTCACCAGCAGCCTCGCCATGGCCGGGGCGCTCACCGCGCTGGTCTCGCTCACCGTGGCGGCCCGCCGCTACCGCTGGTGGCCGGGGGTGCGCCGGTTCGGGCCCTGGCTGCTGGGCGCCGAACTGCTCGCCACCGGCTGGAGCCTCGCCTCGATCGCCGCCTTCCAGGCCGGGCGCGGCACCTGGGCGCTCGGGGCCGGGCAGCGGCTGCAGGTGCTGCTGGTCGCGCTCTGGCTCGGCCTGCTGGCCCTGGACGTCGCCCGCTCCGCCCGCGCGGGCGCGCCCGACCCGTCGGACGGGGGCGCCGGGGACGGGGAGCGGTGCCCTCCGACCGGGCCGCTCCAGGAGCGCAGGCCGGCATGAGCACTCCCGGAACGCGGACCGCCGGCCGGGCGCGCTTCCTGCGCGTCGACGGGACCCCGCTGCACGTCCGCGTCGAGGGCAGTGGCCCGGTCTGCCTGCTCTCCGGCGGCCTCGGCAGCAGCTGGTTCGACTGGGACCTGGTCGTCCCCTTCCTCACCCCGTACCGCACCGTGGTCCGCTTCGACCGGCCCGGCTACGGGCTGAGCGCCCCCGAGCCCGCCACCGGGCGGCCCGCCCCGACGGCGGCCGGCGAGGCCGGACGCATCCGGGCGGTGCTGGACGGCCTGGGGCTGCGGGAGCCGTGCACCGTGGTCGGGCACTCGCTCGCGGGCTTCCACGTGGAGGCCTTCGCCCGGCTGCACCCCGAGCGGACCGCCGGGCTGGTGCTGGTGGACGGCAGTGTGGAGGCGGCGGCCCGGCCGTACCCGGCGCCCGGCGCGCGCGACCTCGCGGCCCGGGCGGTGGCCGGGGCCGCCACCGCCCTCGCCGTGCCCTACCTGCTGGGCCCGTCCGTCCGCCGGGCCACGGCCCGGCTGTCCACCGTCCGCCGTGAGGACCTCGCCCCGGCGCCGCTGGTGCGGCACTGCTACCGCACCGGGCGGGCCCTGCGCGCGCTGCTGCGGGAGAACGGCCGCTACCTCGACATAGCCGCCGAGCTGGACGGGCTGCGGAGCACCCGGCCGCTGGCGGAGGACCTGCCGATCACCGTGCTGGCCGCCGACGACGGCTGCCGGACCCGCCGCACCGAGGAGTGGCTGGCCCGGCAGCGGGAGCTGGCGGCGCTGCTCGGGGCGGACTTCCGCATCACCGCCCCGGCCGGGCACCTGGTGATGTTCGACCGCCCGGACGCGGTGGCCTCGGCCGTGCTCGACACCCGCTGAGCGGTCCTCCGGGGCCGGAAACGCCTCAGGCCGCCCACCGGAGTGGACGGCCTGAGACCTTGCCATGTGCGCCGCCAGGGACTCGAACCCCGGACCCGCTGATTAAGAGTCAGCTGCTCTAACCAACTGAGCTAGCGGCGCCTGCTGACGTCGAAGACTTTACACGGCGCCGACCGGATCCACCGAATCGTGTTCGAGTGATCACCCTGCGTAGTTTCCTCCGGGGTCCGGGTGGTGGCAGGCCGCGCTGTGGTCCGCCCCCGGCGCGCCCTCGACCAGGGCCGGCCGTTCCCGCTCGCAGCGGGCCCGGTCCGCCGGGGACGTCAGCCCGGCGTAGCGCGGGCAGCGGGTGCGGAAGACGCAGCCGGTGCGGCGCTCGGTGGGCGGGGGAGGATCGCCGGCCAGCAGGACGCGGTCGCGGGCGCGTTCGGCGGCGGGGTCGGGGAGCGGGACGGCCGAGAGCAGGGCGTGGGTGTACGGGTGGCGGGGGCGGTCGAAGACGGCGGCCACCTCGCCCTGCTCGACCGTCCGGCCGAGGTACATCACGCTGACCCGGTCGGCGAGGTGCCGGATCACCGAGAGGTCGTGCGAGACGAACAGGTAGGACAGGCCCAGTTCGGCCTTGAGCGCCTGGAGCAGGTTGAGCACGCCGGCCTGGATGGAGACGTCCAGCGCGGAGACCGGTTCGTCCAGCACCAGCAGGCCGGGCCGGACGGCGAGCGCCCGGGCGATGGAGACGCGCTGGCGCTGGCCGCCGGAGAACTGGTGCGGGTAGCGGACGGCGTGCTCCGGGTCGAGCCCGACCTGGCGCAGCAGCTCGGGTACCCGGCGGGCGATCTCCTCGCGCGGGGTGCGCTGGGCGAGCAGCGGTTCGGCGACGATGTCGCCGATCGGCATCCGGGGGTCCAGGCTGGCCATCGGGTCCTGGAAGACGATCTGCACCCGGGCGCGGAGCCGGTGGGCCTCGGCCCGGGTGAGGGCGGCGGTGTCCCGGCCGAACAGTTCGATCCGGCCGGTCTCCGGGGCGCCGAGCCGCAGCAGCTCGAACAGGGTGGTGGACTTGCCGGAGCCGGACTCGCCGACCAGGCCGAGGGTCTCACCCTCCCGCAGGTCCAGGTCGACGCCGTCCACCGCGTACACCTCGCCGACCTTGCGCTTGAACACGGTGCCCTTGAGCAGGGGAAACGTTTTTCCGAGGCCGCTCACCGACAGCACCGGCGTCCGGGCGGAGCGGTCGCCGGGGCCGACGGCGGTGGAGGGCAGCTCCGGGACGGGATAGACCTCGGCCGGCGCGGGCCGCCGCTCGGCGAGCTCCGCCGAGCGCACGCACGCCGACAGGTGGCCGTCCGCCCCCTCCAGGGCGGGCTCGGCCGTGGCGCAGCGCTCCTGCGCCAGCGGGCAGCGCGCCGCGAACGGGCAGCCAGGGGGCAGTTCGGCCATCGGCGCCGGGGTGCCGGGGATCGGCACGAGCGGACCGCCGCGCCCGTCCAGCCGGGGCAGCGCGCCGATCAGGCCGAGCGAGTAGGGGTGGCGGGGGGCCGCGAACAGTTCGTCGACCCCGGCCGTCTCGACCACCCGTCCGGCGTACATCACCGCGACCCGGTCGGCCGTTCCGGCGATCACCCCGAGGTCGTGGCTGACCAGGACGAGGGCCGCGCCGGTCTCCTGCCGGGCGGTGCGCAGCACGTCCAGCACCTGGGCCTGGATGGTGACGTCGAGCGCGGTGGTGGGCTCGTCGGCGAGCAGGATGTCGGGTTCGTTGGCGACCGCCATGGCGATCATCGCGCGTTGGCGCATGCCGCCGGAGAACTCGTGCGGGAAGCTGTCCAGGGCCCGGTCGGGCGCCGGGATGCCGACCAGGTCCAGGAGTTCGGCGGCCCGGCGGCGCGCGGCGGCCTTGTCCACCCGCTGGTGGATGCGGACCGCCTCGGCTATCTGGTCGCCGATCCGGTAGACCGGGGTGAAGGCGGAGAGCGGGTCCTGGAAGACCATGGCGATCCGGCGGCCGCGGATCGCGGCGAGCTCCCGGCCCGGCAGCCCGACCAGTTCCCGTCCGTCCAGCCGCACCGAGCCGCTGACGCTCGCCGTGCCGGGCAGCAGCCCGAGCACGGACAGCGCGGTGACGGACTTGCCGGAGCCGGACTCGCCGACGATGCCGAGGGTTTCGCCGCGCCGCAGGGTGATGTCCACCCCGCGGACGGCGGGGACCGGGCCGTCGGGCCCGGCGAAGTCCACCCGCAGGTCCCGGACGGCGAGCAGCGGGGTTTCGACGGTGGTGGTCACGGGTGCTTCCTACGGCCGGCGGAACGACGGGTACGGGGCGAACGGCGGGGCGCGACCCCGGAGGTGGGGTCGAGCGCGTCGCGCAGCCCGTCCCCGATCAGGTTGACGGCGAGGACGAACAGCACCAGCAGGGCGGCGGCGAAGTAGAACAGCCAGGGGAACACCGGGGCCTCACCGGTTCCGGCGGCGAGCAGGGTGCCGAGCGAGACGTCCGGCGGCTTGACCCCGAAGCCGAAGTAGGAGAGCGCGGTCTCGCTCATCACGGCGCCGCCGACCGCGATGGTGGCGTCGATGATGAGGAAGGAGGCGACGTTCGGCAGGATGTGCCGGCTGATGATCCGCAGCGGCCGCACCCCCATGAAGCGGGCGGCGCGGACGAATTCGCGCTCGCGCAGCGAGATGGTCATCGAGCGGACCACCCGGGCGGTGATCATCCAGTTGAACAGGGCGAGCAGCAGGACGAAGGCGATCCAGCCGGCGCTCTTCAGCCGGGCCGAGACGATGGTGATGATCAGGAAGGCGGGGAAGACCAGCAGCAGGTCCACCAGGAACATCAGCGCCCGGTCGGCCCAGCCGCCGAAGTAGCCGGCGCAGGCGCCGACCACGGAGGCCAGCACGGTGGAGAACAGCGCCACCAGCAGGCCGATGACCAGCGACTTCTGCAGGCCGCGGACGGTCTGCGCGAAGACGTCCTGACCGACCCCGTTGGTGCCGAACCAGTGCTCGGCGGAGGGGGGTTGGTGCAGTGCGGAGAAGTCGGGAGTGGCGTAGTCCCAGGGTGTGAGGTACGGGCCGCCGAAGGCGAGCAGGAACAGCAGCAGGACGACGACGGTCCCGGCGACGGCGCCGCGGGCGGCGAGCAGCCGGTTGAGCACGAGGCGTCCGCGACCGGCGGTCCGGGGGCCGGTGGCCGGGGCGGAGGGATCGGCGACGGTGGTGGTCATCTCAGGTCACCTCCGGTCAGGACCGCACGCGCGGGTCGAGGGCGGCGTGCAGGGTGTCGGCGAGGAAGCCGGAGGCGAGGACGACGACGGCGGTGAACAGGTTGACGGCCACCACGGAGTTGACGTCCTGTTCGTTGATCGACTGGATCAGCCACTCGCCCATGCCGTGCCAGCCGAAGATCGTCTCGGTGAAGATCGCGCCGGTGAAGATGCCCAGGAAGCTGTAGGCGAACATGGTCGACATCGGGATCACCGCGGTGCGCAGTCCGTGCTTGAGCAGCGCCCGGCCGCGGGTCAGACCCTTGGCCTCGGCGGTGCGCAGGTAGTCCGAGCCGAGCACGTCGAGCATGGTGCCGCGCTGGTAGCGGCTGTACGTGGCGAGGCCGCCGAGGGCCAGCGAGATCGTGGGCAGCAGCAGGTGCAGCGCCCAGTCGGCGAGGTGGGTGCCGAGGCCGCCGGTGAGCCCGGGGGTCTCGTAGCCGGTGAACGGGATCACCTCGTGGCCGACCGCGTCCTTGGCGGTGATCGCGCCGTTCTTGAGGATCAGCGCGACCAGGAAGACCGGGGTGGAGAGCAGGACGAAGGACAGCACGGTGAGCAGCCGGTCGGAGACCCGGTACTGGCGCACCGCGCTCCAGGCCCCGGCCGCGACGCCCAGGACCATGCCGAGCAGGCTGCCGATCAGCAGCAGGCGAAGCGAGACCCAGACCCGGCGGCCGAAGTCGTCGGTGACCGGGGTGTCGTGGATGGTCCGGCCGAGGTCGCCGTGGAGCAGCCCGCCGGCCCAGTGGCCGAAGCGCTCGACGACCGGGGTGCGGTCGTTCAGGTTGAGCGCGGTGAGCTGGCGTTCGACCGATTCGGCGGCCGGGCGGGGGACCTTGGCGTCGAAGTAGGTGCGCGGCTGCAGGGCGGTCGCGGAGATCGCGTACGCCAGGAAGACGGCGGCGATCAGCAGCACCGCGTAGTAGCCCAGGCGTTTCGCCAGGTAGCGGAGCATCAACGGCCGCCCGCTGCGGTGCGGGTGGGGCCGACGCGTCTGGTGGGCATCGGTTGGCCTTCGGTCCGGGCCCGTTCGGGCGTCAGTCGGGTGGTCTGGCAAGGGAGTTGGGAAAGCGCAGGTCAGAGTGAAGCACCGGGGCACTGAGCTGGTGTTGCGTCCGTGTTGCCGTGTGTGACTTTTGGATCAGACGTGCGCTCCTCCCCCTGGTGGTCGGTCTGATCCGCTGTTACGTTCTGCTCGCTCGATGCCGAATTGGCTGCCCACGCTCAAGCCTCGTCACACCTCGCGCGCCCCACATCCCGTCATCGATCCCAGGGGACCCTCATGGACGCTTCCACCACGGCCGGCCGTCTCGGCCGGGCGGCCGCCCTCGCCGTCGCCGTCGCGCTCGCGGTCACCGCGTGCACCTCGGGCGGGGGTGGCTCCGTCGACGGCGCGGCCAGGAGCGAGCCGCCGGGGCAGGGCTCCAACGACCTCAACCCCAAGCCGCTGGACCAGATCAAGGACGGCGGCGAGGTGCGCTTCCCGCTGTACCAGTGGATCACCCAGTGGAATCCGCTGCAGGTGGACGGCTACTACGGTTCCGCGGTCTCGATCATGCGCAACCTGGAGCCTTCGCTCTTCACCACGGACGCCGCCGGCACCTTCCTGCCCGACCCGGACTACCTGGTGGACGCCAAGGTCACCTCGACCTCGCCGCAGGTGGTCACCTACAAGCTCAACCCCAAGGCCAAGTGGTCGGACGGCAAGCCGCTGAGCTACCTGGACTTCAAGGCCGACTGGCAGGCCGCGAGCGGCAAGGACCCGGCGTACAACCTCTCCGACCCGTCCGGCTACGAGCAGATCTCCGCGGTCGAGCAGGGCGCCGACCCGAGCGAGGTCAAGGTCACCTTCGCCGAGCCGTACGCCGACTGGCAGAACCTGTTCCGCCCGCTGATGCCGGCGGCCGGCATCTCCACCCCGGACGACTTCAACAAGGGCTGGGTGGAGAAGATCCCGATCACCGCGGGCGCGCTGAAGGTCGGCACGGCGGACAAGACCGCGCAGACCCTGACCCTCGTCCCGGACCCGGCCTGGTGGGGCACCAGGGCCAAGGTCGACAAGGTGACCTTCCGGGTGATGTCCCAGGCGGCGACGACCCAGGCGTACCTCAACAACGAGATCGACTACGCCGCGGCCGGCACCGCCACCGCGTACGGGCAGCTCAAGGGCGCCAAGGACACCGTGATCCGGGCCGCCAGCCCGTGGGACGAGGTGCACATCTCCTTCGGCGGCACCGGCGCGCTGGAGGACCCGAGGGTCCGCCAGGCGCTCGGCAGGGCGCTGGACCGCTCGGCGCTGATCAAGATCGCCAACAACGGGGTGCCGGTGGAGTTCAAGCCGCTCGGCAACCACATCTTCATGCCCAACCAGACCGGGTACCAGGACACCTCCGGCGACTGGGCGAAGTTCGACCCGGCCGCGGCCAAGAAGCTGCTGGACGAGGCGGGCTGGAAGGAGTCCGGCGGCCAGCCGCGGACCAAGGACGGCCGGCCGCTGGAACTGCACTGGGTGCTCAACGACTCCACGCCGCAGGCCCAGATCGACCTGGCCACCGCGGCGGTGGCGATGTGGCAGGCGGTCGGGGTCAAGGTCAGCCTGGACAAGGTGGCGGCCAACGACTTCTTCACCAAGTACGTGAACCCGGGCAAGTTCGAGATCGCGAGCTGGCGCAACACCGACTCCTTCCCGCTGTCCAAGAGCCTGACCAACTTCCGGCTGCCGGTGGGCGACAACAGCTTCAGCAACCCCTCGCGCCTGGGCAGCCAGGAGATCGACGACCTGCTGAAGAAGGCGGCCGGGACGGTCGACCCGCAGGAGGCGGCGAAGCTCTACAACCAGGCGGACGCGAAGATCTGGGAACTCGGCCACACCGTCGAGCTCTACCAGCGGCCGGAGGTGGTGGCGACCCGCAAGGGCCTGGCCAACTACGGGGCCTTCGGCCTGGCGGGGGAGGACTACAGCAGGATCGGCTGGGAGAAGTAGCCGCCGCCGGGACGGGACGGGCCGCACGGCAGGCGCTGGCGAGCAGCGCGGTGATCACGAGGCCGGTGGCGCGGACGCGGGAGGATCGGCTCTGCCGCCCCCGCTGTCCCGCCACCCGCCTTGACCTTCCGCGTTGCCCGCAGGCCGCCCGTGTCATGGGGCCCGGCAGGGCCCGCGCTCTTCCAACCGGGGAAGAATCTAGCGGCGCGCCGGTCGCCCGAGGGGCAGCGCGCGGGGCGCGCCCGGAAACCCGCCGCGCTGTCACCCGGTTCGCGCACCGGAGCGTCAACTGGGGCTGACGGCAAGGAAAAAAGGGACATTCAGGGCCATCGTGACCGGGGGCGCGCGGGGTTCTCGCTACGCGCCCGAGCGTGCACACCTGCCCTGCCCGAGCCTGCCCCCTGCCCTGCCCGAGCCTGCCGTGCCCGAGCGTGCACACGGCCCTGCCGGCGCGTGCACACCTGCCGTGCCGGTGCGTGCACCGGGCCGGAGGCGCTGCCAGGATGCGCGGGACGACCCCCTCCCGACTCCCGGAGCAGCTCCGATGGTCAGTGACCCCGCAGCCGCGGCACCCCCCGGCCACCCCGTCGACCCGCCGCCGGTGCGCCGGATGGTCCCGCGCGACCGGCACGAGCCGCACCGGGTCGCCACCCCGCTGGAGCTCTTCTTCGACCTCTGCTTCGTGGTCGCGGTGGGCCAGGCCGGGCGCGAACTGGCCCACTCCCTGGCGGCCGGGCACTACGGCGAGGGCCTGCACGGCTACACGCTGACCTTCTTCGCGATCTGGTGGGCCTGGATGAACTTCACCTGGTTCGCCTCCGCGTACGACGTCGACGACGTGCCGTACCGGGTCACCACGCTGGTGCAGATCGCCGGGGTGCTGATCCTCGCCGCCGGGGTGCCGCGGCTGTTCGCCACCCAGGACCTGACGCTGTCGATCGTCGGCTACGTGGTGATGCGCCTGGCGATGGTCACCCAGTGGCTGCGCGCGGCCGCCGGCGAACAGGGCCTGGCGCGCCGGGTCGCGCTGGGCTACGCGGCGGGGATCACGCTCTGTCAGGTCGGCTGGGTGGTGGTGCTGTTCCTGCCGCCCGGCGTCCGGTCGTACGTCATCCCGGTCGGGGTGCTGTGCGAGCTGGCCGTGCCGGTGGTCGCCGAGCTGCGGATGCGGACCTCCTGGCACCCGCACCACATCGCCGAGCGGTACGGGCTGTTCACCCTGATCGTGCTCGGGGAGACGGTGGCGGCCGCGACCGTCGCGGTGCAGTCGGCGGTGGACGAGCACGAGAGCCCGGGGCGGCTGGTGCCGGTCGCGGTCGGCGGGCTGCTGATCTGCTTCTCGGCCTGGTGGATCTACTTCGCCCGGTCCGTCCACGAGCACCTGCGGTCCAACCGGCAGGCACTGGTCTGGGGGTACGGGCACTACCTGGTGTTCGGCTCGGCGGCGGCGATCGGCACCGGGCTGGAGGTCGCGGTGGAGTCGGCGGTGCACAAGGCGCACATCTCGGAGACCGCCGCCACCGCGACGGTCACCGTGCCCACCGCGCTCTACCTGTTCACGGTCTGGTTCCTGCACTCCCGGCACACCAAGCGGGGCGCGGCGGCCCAGGCGGTGGCGCCGACGGGGGCCGTGCTGGTGCTGGCCTGCACCGCGCTCGGCGGCTCCGGGGTGCTCGCGGCGGGCCTGGTCTGCGCGCTGATGATCGCGGTGGGCGTGCTGATCCACGGCCGGGAGAGCAAGCGGGCGGGTGCCGGCGGGCCGGGCGTCGGCGGCGCGAGTGCCGGCGGGCCGGGCGTCGGCGGGGTGGGCGCACGCTAGCCGACCCGCTCCAGCAGCACCGGCTCGTGCCGGGCCAGCCAGTCCAGGTAGGCGGGGTTGACCTTGGCCAGATCCAGGTAGGCGGCCCGCAGTTCGCCGTACAGCGCGTCCAGCGCGGGCGGGCTGAGCACGCACGGACGCCAGGTGAACAGCAGCCGGACGGCCAGCGGGTCCCCGTGCACCGGGCGGACCACGGTGCCGGGCCCGGGCAGCGAGGTCGGCTGGCATGGGCGGACGGCCTCGCCGGAGGCGACCAGCTCGGCGGCGGTGGCGTTGTCCCGCACCTGCACCACCCGGGGGTTGAGCCCGGCCTCGCTGAACACCCGGCGCATCGCCGCGTACTCGTGGTCGGCGGTCGGGTCGACCATCCAGGTGTCCTCGGCGAGGTCGGCCAGGTGGACGACCGGCCGGGCGGCGGCCGGGTGCCCGGCCGCGAGCGCGACGAACTGCGGCTCCCGGGCCATCAGCACCCGCTGCTCGGCGTCCGGCGGCACCCGCAGCGGGAAGCCCTCGCTCTCGTACACGAAGGCCACGTCCAGCTGGTCGGCGGCGACCATCCGCAGCAGCGCGCTGGCCGAGACGTCCACGTGGATGGTGGTGTCGGTGTCCGGCAGCCGCTCGTGCACCCGGCGCAGCCAGGCCGCGACCGCCCGGCTGCCGACGCTGCCGATCCGCAGCCGCCGCTGCCGGCCGGGCCCGGCCGCGTCCCGGGCCTCCTGGCGGGCGGCGGTCACCAGGGCGGCCATCTCGGTGATCACCGGCCGGGCCCGGGAGAGCACCGAGTGACCGAGCGCGGTCGGCCTGCTGCCGGTCTGCTCGCGGGTGAACAGGGTGCCGCCGATGGCCCGTTCGATCCGGTGCAGCTGGGTGGTGAGGGAGGGCTGGGTCATGCCGAGCTGGAGCGCGGCCTTGCGGAGGCTGCCGCTGTCGGCGATCGCGCACAGCACCCGGAGGTGTCTCACGTCGAGCTCCACGTCCGGAGCATAGACGCCGCCGCACCGCCTCGCCAAGGACATGACAGGCATTCAAGGGCATGCCGAAGGGCCGGTCGGCGGATCGACCGGCGGACCGACCGGCGTATCGACCGGCGGATCGACCGGCGCGGCGCGCGGCGGACCCGGCCGCTATGCGGCCGAGCTATCGCCGGTTGGCATCATCCGCGAGGGCCCCGGGCGGGTCGAAGCTCGGGGGCAGCAACCCGCCCCGGTCACCGCCGGGGACGGCCCCCACCGTGCACCGCCCCCGGGCCCGGCCCCCACCGGCCCCGGCGCGGCGGCGCACCGCGAAACCGGAGCCCCGCATGAAGCGATCCGTGCTGTCCGCCGCCCTGGGCCTGGCCCTCGCGGCCGGCCTCGCGACCCTGCCCGCCACCGTGGCCGCCGCGGCCCCGGCCGCCCCGGCCGCCGTCCAGGGCTACACCCCCTCGACGTACGCCGGCTCGGCCGCGGAGACCGCGGACAACCAGGCCTTCTTCCAGGCCGTGATGGCCTCCGCCAAGGCCCGGCAGGCCGCCAACCCGTGGCTGCTGACCGTCACCGTCACCTACGACACCGCGAACGCGCCCTCCTTCACCGGCCAGATATCCCAGGCCGCGCAGATCTGGAACGGCTCGGTGCGCAACGTGCGGCTCCAGGAGACCGGCGGCAGCGGCGACTTCTCGTACTACGAGGGCAGCGACAGCCGCGGCTCCTACGCCAGCACCGACGGCCACGGCCACGGCTACGTCTTCCTCGACTACCAGCAGAACCAGGAGTACAGCTCGCTCCGCGTCACGGCGCACGAGACCGGGCACGTGCTCGGCCTGCCCGACGACTACTCCGGTCCGTGCAGCGAGCTGATGTCGGGCGGCGGCCCCGGCCCGTCCTGCACCAACCCGTACCCCGACGGCAACGAGCGCGGCCAGGTCGACTCCCTCTGGGAGAACGGACTCGCGGCGCGGAACTGACCCGGCCCGCAGGCGGGTTCGGAGCGGCGGGCCGCCCGGCCGGAATCGGGCGGCCCGCCGCACCGGGTACTTCCCCGGACGGGAGCCTAGCCGCCGCCGGAACGGAATGCCAGGGGAACGATTGAGTCAAGGCCAGGAAAAGACAACTCAATTCGGCCCCGTCACAGGGGTATTGGACGGTGCTATCGCGGGTTGGCATCATCCGCGCACGCACCGGGTTGCCCGAAGCTCTGGGGACACCACCCGTTGACCAGGTGTTCCCCCGGGCCGGCCCCCAACCGGCCACGTCACCTAAGGAATCGGAGCCCCCACATGAAGCGATCCGTGCTGTCCGCCACCCTCGGCCTCGCCCTCGCGGCCGGCCTCGCCGTCCTGCCCACCACGGCCGCCGCCGCGGCCCCGGCCGCCCCGGCCGTGCAGGGCTACACCGCCTCGACGTACGCCGGCTCGGCCGCGGAGGCCGCGAACAACCAGGCCTTCTTCCAGGCCGTGATGGCCTCCGCCAAGGCCAAGCAGGCCGCCAACCCCGGCCTGGCGACCGTCACCGTCACCTACGACGCCAGCTCCGCCCCGTCCTTCCGCAACCAGATATCCCAGGCCGCGCAGATCTGGAACGGTTCGGTCGCCAACGTCCAGCTGCGGTCCGGCTCGGCCGCCGACTTCCGCTACTACGAGGGCAACGACAGCCGCGGCTCCTACGCCAGCACCGACGGCCACGGGCGCGGCTACGTCTTCCTCGACTACCAGCAGAACCAGCAGTACAGCTCGGTGCGCGTGGTGGCGCACGAGACCGGGCACGTGCTCGGCCTGCCGGACCACTACTCCGGTCCGTGCAGCGAGCTGATGTCGGGCGGCGGCCCCGGCACCTCCTGCACCAACCCGTACCCGAACAGCGCCGAGCGCACCCGCGTCAACTCGCTCTGGGTGCGCGGCTGACCCGAGCGGTGAACGCCCCGGACCGGCCGCGCCGAGGCGGCCGGTCCGGGGCACCGCCGTGTCGGGGAGGTGTCGGGCCGGCGCTGCTGCCGGGCGTCGCCGGGTGCCGGGTGCCGGACGTCGTCGGAACCGGTGTCGTCGCCGCGGGTGCCGTCGGAACCGGGTGTCGTCGCTGCCGGGCGTTGTCGGTGCCGCGTGCGAGCATGCGGGCGAGACCCCTCCGCCCCCGACCGCCAGGAGCCACCGCCATGTCCCGTGCCGTCCCCGACCGGCTCGCCGACCTCCCGTACGCCGAGCTGCTGCGCCCGCACACCGGGCCGCTGCGCAGCGACGAGCGGTACGACACCGCGCACTTCGACGGGGGCGAGCACACCGACGAGTCGGGTGCCGGGGCGGCCTTCCTGGAGTGCGCCTTCACCGGTGTCGCGCTCAGCGGGGTCAAGCTGCGCCAGGCCCGGTTCAACGAGGTGTGGGTGCAGGCCGGCCGCTGGGTCGCCTGCGACCTGAGCGACTCCGAGTGGCAGGACAGCTCCTTCGTCGGCGGGGTGCTCGCCGGGGTCGCCGGGTACGGCTCGGCGCTGCGCCGGGTGGTGTTCCGGGGCTGCAAGCTGGAGGCGGTCAACCTGCGTTCGGCGGTCCTGCGGGACGTCGTGTTCGAGGACTGCCTGCTGCGCGACGTGGACTTCGGCGGGGCGAAGCTGACCGGGGTGTCCTTCCCCGGCTCGACCCTGGAGGAGGTCCGGCTGCGCGGCGCGACGCTGAGCCGGACGGACCTGCGCGGCGCCGTCCGGCTCGGCCTGGCCGACGGCCACCAGGGGCTGCGCGGCGCGGTCATCAGCTCCCCACAACTGATGGAACTGGCACCGCAGTTCGCCCACGCACTGGGAATCGAGGTCAAGGACCGCTGAGCACCCGGCCCCCTTCGCCCGTTCAGCCGGGCGTCGCTCGGTGACGCCCCGACGAACAGTCCGCCAATCCTGCCGCACGCATCTGGTGGGCCGCTTCGCGCGCGGTGGAGACTGCTGCGCGATCGAGTGAGCTCCGACTTGTGTGCACAACATCGCCAGCGAAGGGACGGGCCGGGCTGATGGCCGAGTTGAGTCGTAGGAAGTTCGTCACGCTGTCCGGTGCCGCCGCGGCGGGCCTCGCGGTGGCCGGCACCGGTGCCGCCGCGGGGGCCGCCCCGGGCGGCACGGCCGCGACCGCCGCCACCACCGCGCTCGGCACGACCGGCACCATCACCGACGCCCAGCACGTGGTGATCCTGATGCAGGAGAACCGCAGCTTCGACCACTACTTCGGCACGCTGCGCGGCGTGCGCGGCTTCGCCGACCGCAGCGCGATCCAGATATCCGGCGGCTACAGCGTCTTCAACCAGCCCAACGGCCTGTTCGGCCGCCAGTACCCGTGGCAGTTCAGCCAGACCAAGCCGGCCGGCGGCGCCGACCCCGAGCGCCTCGCCCAGTGCAACGGGGACCTCAGCCACGGCTGGTCCGACCAGCACAAGGCCTGGAACGGCGGAAAGCTGGACTCCTGGGTCGCCGCCAAGGGCAACGTCCGCACGCTCGGCTTCCTGACCCGCCAGGACATCCCGTTCCACTACGCGCTGGCCGAGAACTGGACCATCTGCGACGCCTACCACTGCTCCGTGCTGAGCGCGACCGGCCCCAACCGCACCTACCACTGGTCCGGCCAGATCGACCCGTCCGGCGCCGCGGGCGGCCCGGCCTACGACGGCGGCGACGAGAAGGGCCTGCGCTGGCAGACCTACGCCGAGGCGCTGGAGACGGCGGGCGTCAGCTGGAAGGTCTACCAGAACGCCGCCGACAACTACGGCGACAACGCCCTGGCGTACTTCACCAACTTCACCGGCGCCCCGGCCGGCAGCCCGCTGGCGGTCAAGGGCATGGGCTCGGTGCCCAAGGCCACCGGGAGGACCCCGGACGACATCGCCGCCGCGATCAAGGCCGACGTGCTGGCCGGCACCCTCCCGCAGGTCTCCTGGATCGTCGCCGACCAGGCCTCCTCCGAGCACCCGTACGCCACCCCGGCCGACGGCGCGCACTTCGTCCACATGGTGATCGACGCGCTCAACGCGGACCCGAACGTCTTCAACTCCACCGTGCTGTTCCTCAACTACGACGAGAACGACGGCTTCTTCGACCACGTCCCGCCGCCGGCCGCCCCGGCCGGCACCCCGGGCGAGTTCTACAACGGCACCAACATCGGCCTCGGCTTCCGCGTCCCGCTGATCGCCGTCTCGCCGTGGACCCGCGGCGGCTGGGTCAACTCCGAGACCTTCGACCACACCTCGGTGCTGCGCTTCCTGGAGGTCTGGACGGCCGCCCTCGGCAAGCCCGCCGCCTGTCCCAACATCAGCGACTGGCGCCGCCGCGTCTGCGGCGACCTGACCAGCGTGTTCGACTTCGCCCACCCGGTGTACGGCCTGCCCGCGCTGCCCGACACCTCGCAGACCATCGGCCTGTCCGCCTGCGGCCCGCTGCCCAACCCGGCCCCGGTGAACAACCAGCTGCCGGTGCAGGAGTCCGGCACCCGGCCCGCGCGCGCCCTGCCGTACCAGCCGAACGCCAACCTGGACCACTGGGACGCCGACGCCGGCGGCGTCATGCACGTCTGGGTGAAGATGTCCAACGACGGCGCCGCCCGGGCCTCCCACTTCGCCGCCTACGCCAACGCCTACCGCAGCGGCGGCCCCTGGCAGTACACCGTCGACTCCGGCAGCCCCGTCACCGACTTCTTCAACTGCGGCACCAACGGCTTCGGCAACGGCAAGTACGACCTGACCGTCGTCGGCCCGAACCGCTTCCTGCGCCGCTTCACCGGCGACCTCACCAAGGCGGGCAGGAACGCGGCCGTCACCGCCTCGTACGCGGTCGAGCCGGGGACGGGGAAGCTCGCGCTCCGGTTCGAGCTGGCCAACTCCGGCAGCACGGCGGTGACCTTCACCATCGCCTCGAACAACTACCGGACGGACGGCCCCTGGACGTACCAGGTCCCGGCCGGCGGCAGCGTCGGCGACGTCTTCAACGCGGTCGCGTACAACAACGGCTGGTACGACTTCACCGTCACGGTGGACGCCGACAGCAGCTGGTCCCAGCGATACACCGGCCCCCTGGTGTGGGGTGGGGCGTGGGACACCGGCTCCCGCCCCACCGCCCGGGGCGCGGCGCGCCACCGCCGCCGGGGGGCGCCGCCCCCGCCGGCCCCCGCCCGGTGCTCCGGCCCCCGCTGCTCAGTTCCCGCGGGCGTAGCCGGAGTCGACGATCCGCTTCGCGCCCTCGGCGTAGTAGCCCGGGTCCTCGGGAAGGTCGGTGGCCAGACCGTCGACGTACCGGTTGTACATGCAGAACGCGGCGGCGATCAGCACGGTGTCGTGGATCTCGGTGTCACCGGCGCCGGCCGCGCGGGCCGCCGCCACCGCCTCCTTCGAAACCGGCGCGGCCTGCTTCTGCACCTCCGCCGCGATCCGCAGCAGGGCCCGCATCCGCTCGGTGAGCGGCGCGGCCGAGGGATCGGTCAGGGCCGCCTTCACCAGGTCCTCGCCGCCGTCCAACTGCGCCGCGGCGAAGGCGCTGTGGGAGCCCTCGCAGAAGCGGGTGCCGTTGAGCCGCGAGACGTAGGCGGCGACCAGCTCGCGCTCGCCCCGGCTCATCGGGGCCGGGTCCCGCAGCAGCGCGTTGGCGAGCATCCCCAGCGGGGCCGCGGTGTCCGGGCGCAGCGCCAGCAGCCCGCTGATTCCCGGCTGTCCGTTGTCGATGGTGATGTGCGGCACGGGGCAACTCCCTTGTCCGGGACGGTCGGAGGACGCTCCATCGTCGCGGGTGCCGCGCCCTCGCGCCAACTCCGAGATTGCCCCGGCTCCGGCGGGAGCCGCCCGACCGGTCCGGCCGCTCAGACGAACGGTCCCCGGGGGAACCACGGGTCACGGACCTCGCGGGGGCCGTCCGGGGTGAGCAGGGTGAGGCTGTGGGCGCCGGAGGCGTACTCGGCCAGCTGGACCGAGCCGTGCCGGGTCTCCAGCTCGGCCTGCACGGGGACCGGCAGCTTGGTCAGCGCCCGCCGCAGCTGCAGGGCGTCGCGCCGGCTGATCGGCTGCGGGCAGCGCAGCACCAGCCGCAGCGGGCTGAGCGGTCCGCTCACCGGCACCCCGCTGCCCAGCTCGTAGCCGACCGCGCCGATCGGGCCCCAGGGCAGCCGGTGGTCCGCCACCAGCCGGCCGACCTCCGGCAGCAGGGCCAGCGCCGGGATGCCGGCCAGCCGTTCGGGGGCCAGCCGTTCGCGCCGTTCGACCAGCTGCTCGGGCCGCAGCGTCCGGGCCACCGCCGCCCAGGGGGCCAGCGCGTCCATCCGCTGTCCGGGGCGCGGGCCGCGCACGGTGACCGGGAACCACAGTTCGGGCGCCGCCTCCGGGTCCCGGGTGCAGCGCTGCGGGTGCGGGAGGTCCACCGGGCTGCCGACCACGGCGGGTGCCCGGCCGACCGTCACCCAGGGGTGCGCCCGCAGCACCGCCCGCGCCCACGGCGGCAGCTCGCCGCCGGCGAGGGGCCGCAGCGAGCTGGGGCACTGCATCAGCAGCAGGTCGTGCGCGCCGGGCAGCCGGCCGTCCAGCGCGGCCAGCGGGCCGACCCGCCGGCGCGGTCCGTCGTGCGGGTCCTCGGCGGTGCGCCGGGCGTGGCTTCCGGGATGTGCGACGGTCACAGCGGGCTCCAGAGGGTGGCGTCGATTTCGCCGACGGCCCCAACCTGCGCCCGGCCGAGGGCCCGCGGCTACGGTCCTTGGGCGCGTCCACCAGGGACCAAAGGCTCAAGGTGCGCCCGTGGGCACCCGGTGTGAGAGTGGGGGCAGCCCGGTCTTCCGACCTCCCGTCCACCCCGTTTGGAGGAGTCATGGGCATCTTCGACAGGTTGTTCCACCGGCCGCAGCACGAGTCCACCGGGCAGGAGGCCGCCCAGCGCGCCGCCCTCGCCCACGACGAGGCCGCCGACGCCTACGGCAACGACGTCGAGCGGACCCGGGAGCAGCAGGAACGGCTCGCCCAGGAGGAGGACGACCGGCGCGCCGCCGAGAACATGACCGCCGAGGGCGACCCCTGGGGCTGACTGAGCCCGGGGATCACCCCGCACGCGGCGGCAGCGGCGGTCGCCGCAGGTCCGGCCGGGGCGTGGACTCCGGCGGGGGCGCCGCGGCGGGCGCGTCCTCCAGCAGCTCCAGGGCCAGCTGGACGGCCGCGACCAGCTCCGGATGGCGCCCCCGGGCCCAGTCGCGCGGGGTGCGCAGCACGTGCACGTCCGGCTCGACGCCCCGGTTCTCCACCGACCAGCCCAGCCCGCCGCCGAACCAGGAGGCGTTCTTCGGCACCGAGATCTGGGTGCCGTCGCCGAGGGTGTGGCGCCCGCTCATCCCGACCACCCCGCCCCAGGTGCGGGTGCCGATCACCGGGCCGAGCCCGAGCAGCTTGATCGCCGCGATGATCACGTCGCCGTCCGAGCTGGTGGCCTCGTCGGCCAGTGCCACCAGTGGTCCGCGCGGTGCGTGCCGGGGCCAGCGCACCGGTCGGCGGTCCCGGCTGAAGTCCCAGGCCAGGACATGCCGGGAGAGCTTCTCCAGCACCAGTTCGGAGACGTTGCCGCCGGCGTTGCCGCGGACGTCCAGGACCAGCGCGGGCTTGTCCAGCTCGCGCCGCAGGTCCCGGTTGAACTGCGCCCAGCCGGAGCCGCCGAGGTCCGGGATGTGCAGGTAGCCGCACCGCCCGTCGCTGAACTCCCGCACCAGTGCGCGTCGTCTGGTCACCCAGTCCTGGTAGCGGATGGGCCGCTCGTCGGTCAGCGGGGTGATCACGATCCGCCGCACCGGGCCGTCCGGGCCGCTGCGCAGGGCCAGTTCGAGCGTGCTGCCGCCGGTGCCGGCCAGCAGCGGCAGCGGTCCGCGCAGCGGGTCCACCGGGCGGCCGCCGATCTCCAGGAACTCGTCGCCGTCCCGGACGCCCTGGGCGGCCAGTGGGGCGCGGGCGCGCGGGTCGGAGGTCTCGCCGGGCAGCACCCGGTCGACCAGCCAGCGGCCGTCGGGGGCGTGGCGGGCGTTGGCGCCGAGCAGGCCGAGCGGCTGCTGGGCGAGCGTGGGGCCCTCTGCGCGCCGGGACGGGGTGACGTAGGCGTGCGAGGTGCCGAGTTCGCCGAGGAGTTCGCGCAGCAGGTCGGCGAAGTCGTCGGGGGAGCAGATCCGGTCCAGCAGCGGCTCGTACTGGGCGACCAGCGCGGGCCAGTCCAGGCCGGACATCCGCTCGTCCCAGAACTGGTCCCGGACGATCCGGGCCGCCTCGTGGTAGGCCTGGCGCCACTCGGCGGCCGGGTGCACGGTGTGGGTGATCCGGCGCAGGTCGACGGTGGTCCCGGCGGAGGGGGCGCCGACCGGGATCACCCGCAGCGTCCCGGCCGAGTAGACCGCGATCGAGCCGCCGTCCCCGGAGACCGCGTAGCCGTCCAGCTTGTCGACCACGGTGCTGCGGGTGCCCCGGGCCAGGTCGAAGTGCTCCAGCGAGGGGCGGCCCGAGGTGTCCTCCGGGCTGGCGAAGGTCTGGCCGAGGGTGCCGGAGATCGGCCAGCGCAGCCAGACCAGGCCGCCGCGCACCGCGTCGGTGGCCGAGTACTTGGAGGCGATCACCGGGAACTGGAGCAGCCGCTCGCCGATGCCGTCCGGGTCGACCCAGACGGTGCCGTCGCCGTCGTGGTGCGGTGCGCCGTCCTCGGCCGGGGCGGAGAACGGCGAGGGGGTGTCGGCGGCGAGCGGGACGAGGTACGGGCGGCAGCCGAGCGGGAAGGAGAGGTCGCCGGTGTGCACGTCGTGGACCGGGTCGAAGCCGCGCCAGGACAGGAAGGCCAGGTAGCGGCCGTCCCGGGTGAACACCGGCTGCTCGTCCTCGAACCGGCCGTCGGTGACGTCGGTGGTCGAGGAGGGCGCGTCGGTGCGGGTGAGCCGGATGCGGCGCAGTGAACGCCCGGCGACCGGCTCGGACCAGGCGATCCAGTGCGAGTCGGGGGAGAAGCGGGCGCTGGAGACCGGCCCGTAGCCGGAGGCGGCCAGTTCGCGCACCTCGCCGTCGGCGGCGCGGACCAGCAGCAGTCGTCCGTCCGAGGTGGTGGCGGCGAGCCGGCTGCCGTCGGGGGAGGCGGTGAGCTCCAGGACGCGGCCGATCCGTCCGGCGGCGAGCACCCGGTGGTGGTGCTTCCGCGGCCCGGCGTGGCCCGGCGGTTCGGCGTGGCCGGGCAGCGGCATCACCTCGATCGCGTCGGCGCCCTCGGCGTCGGTGATCCAGGCCGCCTCGCCGGTGTGTCCGAGCACCACCGGCAGCCGGGTGCGCACCCCGGGGGTGTCGGCGAGCGCGCGGGCCGGGCCGTCCTTGTGGGTGAGCCAGTACTGGCTGCCGCGCACGGTGATCACTCCGGCCCGGCCGGTCTGGTCGCAGGCGAGGTCCTTGACCTGGCTCGCGGCGCCGACCTGGTACGGGCGGCGGCCGGCCCGGGCGCCGCCGAGCGGGACGCGCAGCCGGCGCGGGGCGGGGGCGTCCAGGCCGTCCAGCAGCCAGAGGTCGCCGGCGTGCTGGTAGACGATCCGGGTGCCGTCGGTGGCGGCCTCGCGGGCGTAGTAGGAGGCGTGGTCGGTGTGGCGGCGCAGGTCGGTGCCGTCGGGGCGGCAGGAGTAGAGGTTGCCGATGCCCTCGTGGTCGGAGAGGAAGGCGACCCGGCCGGCGACCGGCATGGGGGCGGCGAGGTGCCCGGTGTGCTCGGGCAGGATCCGCTCGCCGTCCACCCAGAGCCGGCCGGTGGCGCCGCCCCGGTAGCGCTTCCAGGCGGCGGGCGCGTGCGGGGCGGCGCCGGTGAGCAGCACGGTCCGTTCGTGGCTCATCTGGGCGTCGCCGACCGGCCCCCAGGGCATCCGGCGGCCGGGTGAGCCGTCCGGTGGCAGGGCGTGCGCCCAGGTGTAGTGGCCGAAGGGCTCGTGGTAGGAGGTGACGGCCAGGATCTCGCCGTCCGGCAGCCAGCCGCGCACCCGGGTGTCCTGGCTGCCCCAGAAGCTGAGCCGGCTCGCCCGGCCGCCGTCGACCGGGGCGGTCCACACCTCGGGGGTGAGGCCGAGCCAGCTGGTCCAGGCGAGGGTGGTGCCGTCGGGGGAGATGCGGGGGTCGCTGACCCGGGTGCGGTCGCAGCCGACCCGCCAGGCCCGGCCGGTGCCGGCGCCGTCGGCGTCCAGCGGGGCGATCCAGACGTCGTCCTCGGCGGTGAAGGTGAGCAGGTCGCCGTGCAGGTGGGGGTGGCGGAGGTAGCCGGGCGGGGTCACCCCTCCATCCTTCGACGGGGTGTCACCCCCGGCAACCGGAGAAGCCGGGAACCGGTCTGGACCATTGACACCGCCCGGTCGAATCCACTTCAGTGGTCTAGTCCAACTTGGGTGCCAGGCCGGGCCGTTCCCCCCACTGGCGCGTGCTCCGGCGTGCCCTCGGACGTCCCCCACGACCGCGCCATCGCAGGAGCGCCCGCATGCGCAGAACACCCGTCCCCGGAACCCCGGTCACGAGCCGCCGCGCGGCCGTCGCCGCCGGTACCGCCTCCGCCGTCGCCGCAGCCGCCCTGGTCGGCGTCACACTCGGCCTGGCCCCCGCCGCCTCGGCCGGCGAGTTCCTGGCCAACGGCGGCTTCGAGTCCGGCTCGCTCGGCCCCTGGAGCTGCACCGGCAACTCCGGCAGCGTCGTCACCGGCCCGGTGCACGGCGGCAGCCGCGCGCTCGCCGCGGCCGCCACGGCCGGCGACACCGCCCAGTGCGGCCAGAGCGTCACCGTCGCCCCGAACACCACCTACACGCTCAGCGCCTTCGTCAACGGCTCGTACGTCTACCTGGGCGTGGACGGCGGCGGCCCGAGCACCTGGACGCCCGGCACCGGCGGCGCGTACCAGAAGCTCAGCCTCAGCTTCACCACCGGCGCGAGCCAGACCAGCGCCACCGTCTACACCCACGGCTGGTACGGCCAGGGCACCTACTACGCGGACGACATCTCGCTGGACGGCCCGGGCGCGCCCAGCCCGACGCCCACGCCGACACCCACCGCGACCGCCTCGCCGACCGCGACCCCGACCGGGACGCCGACGGGCACCCCGACCGGAACACCCACCGGAACCCCCACGGGCACGCCCACCAGCCCGCCCGCCGGCAGCCACACCCTGGTCGGCTACCTGCACGCGAGCTTCGCCAACGGCGCCGGCTACACCCGGATGGCCGACGTCCCGAACTCCTGGGACTTCATCAACCTCTCCTTCGGCGAGCCCACCTCCGTCACCTCCGGCGACATCCGCTTCAACCGCTGCCCGGCCACCGAGTGCCCGGGCGTCGAGTCGGACGACGAGTTCAAGGCCGCCATCGCCGCCAAGCGGGCCCAGGGCAAGAAGGTGCTGATCTCGATCGGCGGCCAGAACGGCCAGGTCCAGCTGACCAGCACCGCCGCCCGGGACACCTTCGTCAGCTCCGTCTCGGCGATCATCGACAAGTGGGGCCTGGACGGCCTGGACATCGACTTCGAGGGGCACTCGCTCTCCCTCAACACCGGTGACACCGACTTCAAGAACCCGACCAGCCCGGTCATCGTCAACCTGATCTCCGCGCTGAAGACCCTCAAGGCCAAGTACGGCCCGGGCTTCGTGCTGACCATGGCGCCGGAGACCTTCTTCGTCCAACTCGGCTACCAGTACTACGGATCGGGCCCCTGGGGCGGCCAGGACCCGCGGGCCGGGGCGTACCTGCCGGTCATCCACGCGCTGCGCGACGACCTCACCCTGCTGCACGTCCAGGACTACAACTCCGGCTCCATCATGGGCCTGGACAACCAGTACCACTCGATGGGCGGCGCCGACTTCCACGTCGCGATGACCGACATGCTGCTCAAGGGCTTCCCGGTGGCGGGCAACACCAGCAACGTGTTCCCGGCGCTGCCCGCCTCCAAGGTCGCCATCGGCATGCCGGCCACCACCAACGCGGGCAACGGCTACGTCGCCCCGGCCGAGGTGAACAAGGCGCTCGACTGCCTGACCAAGCTGGCCAACTGCGGGACTTACGTGCCGCGTTCGGGCGCGCAGCCGAACCTGCGCGGGCTGATGACCTGGTCGATCAACTGGGACCGGTTCGGCGGCCAGGAGTTCTCCAAGAACTTCAACGGCTACTTCGGGCGCTGACCCGGACGCTCCGCCGACCCGGACGCCCCGGTCATTCGGACGTTCTGCGGGCCGGATGCCCCGCGAGCCGACGCCTTCGGGGCCATGCTTGAACCTGACACCGGTGTGAGGTCCGAGCATGGCCCCATGGCGACCACACAGCTCACAACCCCGGTACCCCGCAAGCCCTTTCCCCTGTCCGCCCTGCTCGCCCTGGCCACCGCCGTCTTCGTCACCGGTCTCACCGAGAACCTGCCCGCCGGCGTGCTGCCCGGGATGAGCGAGGCGCTCGGGGTCGGCGAGTCCGCGGCCGGGCAGACCGTCACCGTCTACGCGATCGGCTCCGCCGTCACCGCGATCCCGCTCAGCGCGGCCACCGCCGGCTGGGGCCGCAAGCGGCTGCTGCTCTCCGCGATGGCGGGCTTCGCGGTCGCCAACACCGTCACCGCGGTCTCCACCAGCTACCCGCTCACCCTGGCCGCCCGCTTCCTCGCGGGCGTCGCGGCCGGCCTGGCCTGGGCCCTGCTCGCGGGGTACGCGCGCCGGCTGGTGCCGGTCGAGCAGCAGGGCCGGGCCATGGCGGTGGCGATGGCGGGCGTGCCGGTCGCGCTGTCGCTGGGAGTGCCGGTCGGCACCTTCCTGGGGCAGGTGCTCGCCTGGTGGGTGCCCTTCCTGGCCATGACGGCACTGGCGGTCGGCGTGATCGGCTGGATCGCGGCGCTGCTGCCGGACCAGCCCGGGCAGCCGGCCGGTGAGCGGGCACCGGTCCGCGAGGCGCTCGCCGTGCCCGGCGTGCGGCTGGTGCTCACCGTGACGGTGCTCTTCGTGCTCGCGCACACCATCCTGTTCACCTACATCGCGCCCTTCCTGGACCGGGCCGGCCTCGGCGGCGCCACCGGCACCGTGCTGCTGGTCTTCGGGCTGGCCTCGCTGGCGAGCGTCTGGCTGATCGGCGCGCACATCCACCGCCGGCTGCGGCAGTTGACGATCGGCGCCGCGCTGCTGGTCGCGCTGACGGCGGCCGTCCTCGCGGTGCGGTCCGGCAGCGCGCCGCCGGTGTACGTCGCGGCGCTGTTCTGGGGCCTGGGCTGGGGCGGCGTCCCGACCCTGCTCCAGACCGCGCTCGGTGACGCGGGCGGGGAGCGGGCGGACGCCGCCCAGGCCGTCCTGGTGACCCTGTGGAACGCCGCGATGGCGGGCGGCGGCGTGGTCGGCGGCCTGGTCCTGAGCGGCCTGGGCACCGGCGCCCTGCCCTGGACGGTGCTCGCGCTGATGCTCCCCGTCCTCGCCGTGGCCACCGCCGCCCGCCGCCACGCCTTCCCGCCCCGGCGGGGCGCGGCCTCCGTGGTCAGTACACCTAGCGCACCATCAGCCGGTTGACCGCCTCGACCACCTCGGGGGACGCCTTCGCCAGGGAGCCCGACGCGTACGGCGGCTGCGGGTCGTACTCGATCAGCAGCTGGATCGCCTGCGCGGTCGTGTCCCCGCTGATCACGCCGGCCAGCGTCAGGGCGAGGTCGATCCCGGCCGAGACCCCGGCGGCGACGGCGTACTTGCCGTCGATGACGACCCGCTCCGTCCCGGTCGGCTCCGCCCCGTAGTGCGGCAGCCGGTCCAGGACGCCCCAGTGGCTGGTGGCCCGGCGGCCCTTGAGCAGCCCGGCGGCGCCCAGGATCAGCGAGCCGGAGCAGACCGAGGTGGTCCAGGTGGTGGTCGCGTCCACCCGGCGCACCCAGTCGAGCACGGCCCGGTCCGTCAGCTGGGCCTCCGTCCCGGGCCCGCCGGGCACCAGCAGCAGGTCGGCCGAGTCCACCTCGTCCAGGGCGGCGTCCGCGACGAGCGCCAGGCTGCCGAGGTCGTTGCGCACCGGCCCCCGCTCGGCGGCGGTGAACACCACCTCGGCGCCGGGGATCCGGGACAGCACCTCGTACGGGCCGACCGCGTCCAGGGTGGTGAACTCGGGGTAGAGCAGGATGGCGATGCGCATCAGTGACCTCCGGTGGGTTCGGGTCGGAAGCGGCGTCGGTACTCGGCGGGCGGGGCGGCCAGGGCCCGGACGAAGGCGCGCCGCATCGCCTCCGGGGTGCCGTAGCCGCAGGAGCGCGCGATCTCCTCGATGCCGTCGTCGGTGTCCTCCAGCAGCCGCCGGGCGGCCTCCAGCCGGACCCCGTCCACGTACCGGCCGGGGGGCACCCCCACCTCGGCGGCGAAGGCCCGGGCGAAGTGCCGCGGCGACAGCGCCGACCGGCCGGCCAGCGCCTCGACCGAGAGGTCGGCCTCCGGGTGCTCGGCGATCCACCGCTGCACCTCGCGCAGCGGCCGCCGGGCCGCCACCTGGGCGGCCAGCTGGGTGCTGAACTGGGCCTGGTTGCCCGGCCGGCGCAGGAAGACCACCAGGTGGCGGGCGACCAGCAGGGCCGTTTCGCGCCCGAGGTCCTCCTCCACCAGGGCCAGTGCCAGGTCGATCCCGGCGGTGACCCCGGCCGAGGTGGCGATCCGCCCGTCCCGGACGTGGATCGGGTCCGGGTCCACCTCGACGTCCGGGAACCGCCGGGCCAGTTCCTCGCCGTAGGCCCAGTGGGTGGTCGCCCGGCGTCCGGCCAGCAGTCCGGCCTCGGCGAGCAGGAAGGCGCCGGTGCACACCGACACCACCCGCTCGGACCGTCCGGCCAGCTCCCGGATCCGTGCCACCAGGGCCGGGTCCGGGCGCTCGGTGTCCATCCCGCCGGGAACCAGCAGGGTGTGCACCGCCCCGACCTCGGCCAGGTCCGCGTCCGGCAGCAGCCGCAGTCCGCTGTGGCTGCGCACCGGACCGCCGCCGGGGGAGGCGGTGGTCACCCGGTAGGCCGGGGGCTGCCCGGACGCCCGGCCCGCCCCCGCGAACACCTCCAGGGGGCCGGTCACATCGAGGCTCTGCACGCCCTCGAAGAGGACGATGACCACGCTGTGCGCTCTCATACGGCCAGCCTCCCAACGGGGGGGCGGTGGCAGCAATGACCTGCTTCCCACCTTTCCTGCCATCCGGAGCGTGCCGGGGGGCACGTGGGCGGCGTGGGAACGGAAGGACGCGCGGGAGGCGGGCGGGAGGCGGGCGTACGGGAGGGCGGACGCCGAAACGCCGGAAGGCCCTTCGCTCTCGCGAAGGGCCTTCCGGCTGTCTGTGCGCCGCCAGGGACTCGAACCCCGGACCCGCTGATTAAGAGTCAGCTGCTCTAACCAACTGAGCTAGCGGCGCCTGCTGACAGAGAAGACTCTAGCAGCGCCGTGCGGCCGAGCCAAAATCGAATACCGGCCGCCCCGCGTTCACCCTCCGGTCACGACGGGCGCCCCGGCGGGAACCGGCTCGCGCGCCGCCCGCACGCAGGCCCAGAGCACCACCGCGGCGCCGGGCAGCCGGGGACTGCGCTGTTCGGGTGCGACGATCCACCGGCCGGCGCCCTGCCCGGGGGAGTCCGGGCTGTTCACCATCCGCTGCAGGGGCGGCACGGTCACCGCGTCGCCCCTGCCGTGGCACAGCAGCGGCGGCACGTCCCGGGCCCACTCCTCCCAGGCCAGCAGCCGGCGCAGCCGGGGAGCGGCGCCGGGCTGGACGAACAGCAGCATCCGCCCCCGGTGGACGGCCACCGGCCCGCAGCCCGGTCCGGAGGCCCACAGCTCGTCCAGCACCCGGCGGCCGAACAGCGCCGGCATGCTGATCACGTCGAAGGCGCGCCCGCAGGGCAGCACCGACGGCGCCCAGGGGCGGCTCTCCCACAGGGCGCGCATGCTGCGCGGGTACTCGCTGGCGGAGGCGAGCCAGGCCTCCCCGGCCGCGCCGACGTACTCCACCGACGGGTGCATCACCGACGGGTATGTCGCCGACGGGTACGTCACCGACTGCTGCGTCACCGACTGCTGTGTCCAGATCTCCACGGGGAGCAGCCTGCGCGGCGCCCGCCCGCGCCGGGACGGAAAGCACTGTTCGCCGGACAGCGCGGCGGGGGACGGCGTACCCTTCCCCGCCGCGCATATGCCAGCGGCCCGTGTCCGGCGGACGGGCGCGGGGCTCAGTCCTCGTGCCGGCGCGGCTGGAGCAGGGTGCGGCCGTACTCGATCATCTTGGCGGCGTAGTCCGGGGTCCAGTCCGCCCGCCGGGCGACCTCGGCGTCGGACAGCGCGTCGAACCGGCGCGGGTCGGCGAGCTGCGCGGCGGCGACCGCCTGGAAGTCCGTGGCCCGCTCGGCGGCGGCCCGGAAGGCCAGGGCCAGTTCCGTGGAGCGGCGCAGCAGCTCCGCCGGGTCCTCGATCGACTCCAGGTCGAAGAATCGTTCCGGCTCGGGTTCGGCGGACTGCGGCTCGAACAGCAGCTGCACCGGACGCAGGCGCCTGGTGGGCTCGGAAGACTCTGGGGAGTCGGGCATGGACGGACACCTCCGGGTCTCGGGTGGGGGTGGAAGGAATCTGCTCCGGGCTGCGCCGCCCGGTCGTGGCCGCCGTCCATTGTCTCGCGGCGGTGGCCGGTAGCGGAACGGTGCGCACGCGAGCGCTATTCCCCGGCTCGCGCCGGGCGTGCGCCTCCCGCGCCGCGCTTCCGGATCGCATGCGAATCGGTTGTCCCGGTGTACCCGGTCGTCCGACCGAGCTGGAGGGAACCCCCATGCGTGTGAGAAGAGGCCTCACGGCCCTCGCCCTGTCCGTCCTGCCCCTGCCGGGCGCGCTGCTCGCCGTCGCCGCCGTCGCCCCGCCCGCCTCGGCCGCCGAGACGGCCCTGGTGGTCACCGGGGAGCCGAGCGGCGCGGACGGCGTCTCGACGGCGACCTGCCCGTCCGGCACCCACCTGACCGGCGGCGGCTACCGGCTCCAGCCGGACGCGGACGGCCCGGTGCGCGCCACCGGCCCCACCGCCGACGGGCGCGGGTGGAGCGCACGGACGGAGCGGGGCCCGGTGGTGGCGTTCGCGGTCTGCGAGACCGAGGACTGACACCGGCGGCTACCTCAGGTGGACCCGGTGGCCGCCCAGGTGGTGCAGCACCTGGTGGTTGGCCTCCCAGCCGTCCGGAAAGGTCACCGGCACGCCCAGCTGCACCGGCTCGGTCGCGGGGTGCTCGTCCAGCAGCTCGGCGATCCCGGCCCGGGCCACCACGATGCAGGCGTGCCGGTGCCGGGAGGCGAGCACGCAGAGCCGGCCGGTCTCCAGGTGGAAGGCGGTCGCGTCGGGGCGCCCGGAGAGCGGGTGCAGCACCACGGTGACGTCGTACTCGCGGCCCTGGAGGCGGTTGGCGGTGTCCACCGTGACGGCCGGACCGGCCGCGCCGTCCACCGGCACGCCCGCCTTGAGCAGCGCCGCGCGCACGGCCGCCGCCTGGTCCCGGTGGGCGGTGCCGACGGCGACCCGGTCCGCGGTGAGCGGGGCCTCGCCCTGCTCGGAGTGGGCGGTCAGCCCCCGCTCCAGCAGCCGGCGGACGGTGGCCGCGACGGCCGCCACGGCCTGCGGGTCGGTCCGTACGGTGTGCCGGGCGGGCAGCTCCAGCAGGGCCCAGCCGTGCTCGGCGGCCCGGTCGATCACCGCGTCCAGGGCGGAGCCGTCCGGACGCACGGAGGCCGTCAGCCGGCGGTCGTCCGGGCCGGTGCCGGAACGGAACGGCGTGTACGGGTAGAAGGCCCGCGAGATCAGCGGCGCGGCGCTGGCGGGCAGCCGCCAGGAGACCGGCAGCCGGTGCGGCTCGATCTCCGGGTTGTGCGCCAGCATGGTGACCACCGCGCTGCCGGACGGGTCGTACGACAGCCCGGCCCACTGCTCGGTGCCGACCACGGTGAACGGGTCCAGCTGGCCCGGGTCGCCGACGAACAGCGCCCGCTCGAACAGCCGGGCCACCGCGAGCAGGGCGTCCGAGCGCATCTGGTACGCCTCGTCGACGATCGCGTGCCGCCACGGGGCCTCGGCCCGCACCCACTGCCACTTGGCCGCGGTGGAGATCACCACGTCGTGCTCGACCAGGTCGGCGACCTTGTCGGAGGGCGTCACGTTGGCGTGCTTCAGCACCTCCGGGCCGGGCCGTGAGTCCGCGGCGTGCAGTCGCCCGATCGTCAGCTCCGGCGCCTTCCCGGCCAGCCGGCCGACCAGGTCGTCCACCTGGCCGTTGGTCTGGGCGACGATCATCAGCCGCTCGCCGGCCTCGACCAGCTCGCGCGCGGCCCGCACCACGAGCGTCGACTTCCCGGCGCCGGGCGGGGAGTCCACCACCACGCCGCGCGGGGCGCCGGCCGGCGGCCGGACGGTGGCCGCCAGGATCCGGGCCACCGCGGCGTCGGCGGCCTCGCCCGGGGCCTGCTCGGGGGTCATCGGACGGCTCACTCCCACTCCTCGGAGACGGACGGGGCGGACGGGGCGGGTACGGGCGCGGCGCCGGGCGGGCCGCCGTGGGTCCAGGGGGTGTCGTCCGGCTCGGGCAGCGGCGCGGACTGGCGCACCGTCAGCTCGAACAGGGTGAAGGTGACCGACTCGCCGGGCTCGGGCAGGCTGCCCGGCTCCGGCTCCTTCCGGCGGCCCATGCCGGAGAGCACCCGCAGGGTGAGGGTGCCCCCGGCGGTGTCCACCGCGACGATCTCGGCCTTCTGCGCGGACGCGCCGTGCACGCGGTGCACCTCGCGGCCGAGGTCCGCGTGCGGACGGTCGGCGGTGCGCAGGGTGACCAGCGGGCGCGGCTTGGGGGAGCGGCCGGTGGTGTCCCAGTCCGGCACCACCTCCGTGACCACGCCGCTGAACGCCTCGCCGGCCAGCCGGTGCTCGGCCATCGCCAGCGGATCGTCCAGCGCCTCCTGGACGTCGAGCCGGGCCTGCTCGCGCTCGCGCTGGGCGAGCTTGCGGGCCGCGGTGACGGCGTCGTCCTGCCGGGGCTGCGGCGGCTCGCCGGCCGCCAGCCGGTCCCGGTGGCCGGTGTAGGACCAGCGGTCGCCGGTCCAGCGCTCCTCCAGGTGACCGGCCGGCGGCAGGGTCCGCAGCAGGTCCAGGCCCCGCCAGACGTCCCGCCAGGTGGGCAGCAGGACGGTCGACAGCGCCTCCTCCAGCGCCGTCACCGCGGCCCGCACGGCCGCCCGGGCGCGTACGGCGGCGGCCTCGTCGCGCTGCTCGGTGCTGTGCTGCAGGGCGCCCACCGCGGCGTCGTAGCGGGTGATCGCCGGGGCGAGCACGAACTCGTCGAAGCGGGGGTCGGTCGTCGGCCCGGCCGGCGGGTGCAGCAGCTGCCCCCGGTCGTCCCGGGCGGACTCGGCCAGCTCGGCCGCCTGCGCGCCGGTCAGACCGGCCGGCGGGTGGTGCCAGGCGAGCCGGGCCGCCAGGTGCTGGTCCTCCAGGTGGCTCTGGCCGGTCGCCCAGTGCCGGGCCAGCAGGCCGGTCATCGGCAGCAGCAGCGAGGACCCGGGCACCTGGGCGCGGTCGGTGAGGTGGGTCAGCCAGCGGCCGAGCAGCGGCACCCGGACCGGCGCCGGGTACGGGCCCGGCTCCGCGTCCTCGGCGGTGCGGCGGAAACGGGTCGAGCGGCCGATCAGGGCGAGGTGGTGCACGCCCGCGCCGTTCGGCACGATCAGCTGCGGGGCGTCCGCGCACAGCTCGCGGAACACCTGGGTCTTCTCGCCGCTCTCGGGGTCCTTCTCGGAGCCCTCGATCTGCTCGACGTCCTCGGCGAAGGACTCCAGGTAGGGCAGCAGGTCGGCGGCCAGCTCGGCCAGGAAGTCGAACCGCAGGGTGCGGTTGAGCGGCTGCGGCACCAGGTGCAGCCGGGGCGCGTCCCGGTCGGTGCCGAGCAGCACCGCGAGCGGCGCGCCGGACTCGCCGGCGGCGGTCAGCGGGACCAGCACCATCGGGCGGTCGGACAGGTGCCGGTGCCGGACGGTGGCCAGCGGCTCGGCCCGGCCGCTGCGGACGGCCTCCAGCCGGGCGAGGGTGGTGAGCAGACTCATGCGCCCGCCCCGCTTCGCCCGGCGGTGCTCCCGCGGCCCTCGGCCGGGGCCGCTCCCGCGTCGCGCCCGCTCATGCGACGGCCCCCGGGGCGCCGGCTCCGGCGGCCGTGGCTGCCGCGGCCGCCGCTTCCAGGGCCTCGGCGCGCAGTGCGGCCGCGTAGGCCAGGCGTTCGGCGGCGTCGTCCGCGCCGTCCAGGTCGTCGCCCTTGGTGCCGGCGGCGGCCAGCGCCCCGGACACCGTCCGGATGCTGCCCAGTTCGCCGCGCACGCCCCGGCCGAGCTGCTCGACCCGGTCGTCGCAGCGGGCCCGGGCACGGCAGTGGAAGCCGAGTTCGCAGGTGGAGAGGCAGTCCGGGCTGTACGCGGCGGGCACCGCCTCGACCGAGGCGGTCAGCTGCTCGGTGGTCCGGGCCGGCGCGCCGTCCTCGTCGGCGGCCAGGTCGAAGCCGGCGTCCGGCGGCAGCGCCTCCAGCAGCCGGCCGATGCCGGTCATCCGGCTCAGCTGGCGCCGGGTGGTGGCCAGTTCACGGCGGACGTCCACGGCCACCGCGGTCGGCCGGTTGCCGAAGTCCTTCGGGCAGACCAGCAGCACGCTGGTGCGCGGGCTGCCCGCGAGCCGCTGCTCGGTGTACGGGTCCTCGGCGAGCGGCTGCCCGGCCGCCGCGGCGGCGGCCTGCTGGAGCGCCAGCACGTACACCGCGGCCTGTCGGGCGGCGGCGCCGACCTTGGCCGGGTCCGCGCTGCCGTCCAGCACCGGGAAGGACTTGATCTCGACCACGGTGCACCGCCCGCCGTGCACCACCAGGGCGTCCGGCTCCAGGTAGGCGGTGCTGCCGGCCACCGCCAGGCGCAGCATCGGGTGGTCGAGCAGCGTCCAGGCCTCCGGGTCGGCGGCGGCCGCGGCCAGTGCCTCGGCCGTCCGGTCGGCGCGTACGGCCGGGCCGGAGCGGTGCAGCAGGTCCGGCACCCGGAGCGGGGCCCGGTCGTCCGCCGGGAGGCCCAGGTGGTGGCGCAGCGGCTCCAGCAGCGGGGCGTAGCCGTCCGCCTTCAGCCGGGACTCGAAGATCACGCCGCGGGCGATGGCGAAGGGGGACTGGCCGAAGGGGGCGGGGCGGCCGAGCCGGGCCGCCAGCGCGGACTTGTCCACCCCGGCCGCGTCCAGCACGGCGCGGCGGTGGCAGCCCGGATTGGCGGCGAGCGCGGCGAGGGAGCGGGCGTTCAGACTGCGTTGCGGGGCCGGTCCGCGCAGCTCCGCGAGCCGCTGGGCGAGCGGCTCAGCGGGCCCGCCGGGCGGGACGTTCGTCGAGACGTTCATGGTGCGGCCCAGTGTCGCATCCGGGTCCGACAACGCGGTGCGGACCGGCCGTTGGACGACCGGGCGGCACAGCGGTCGACACGCCGGCCGGTGCACCGGCCGGCACCCGGGGCGGCCGTGGTCGGGCCCCCGGCGGACCGCGCCCGCCGGCGTGCGGCCGCGGCCGCCGCCACGGCCCCCGCGATCGTGGCCGCCGTCCGGGTGGGGGATCATGGAGCCCGGTGCTCAATGGTGAGACCGACCGTTGCCACCGCCCTGCTGTCGCTAGGAGCCCCCATGCCCGCCCGCATCGTGCTGGTCCGCCACGGCGAGACCGAGTGGTCCGCCACCGGCCGCCACACCGGCCGCACCGACATCCCGCTGACCGAGGAGGGCCGCGCGATGGCCCGGGCCCTCGGCGCCCGTCTCGCCAAGGCCCCCTGGAACGGGCTGCCGGACGCGCTCGTCCGCACCAGCCCGCTCGGCCGGGCGAAGGAGACCTGCGAGCTGGCCGGTTTCGGCGACCGCGCCGTGGAGCGCCCGGAGCTGATGGAGTGGGACTACGGCGCGTACGAGGGCCGCACCGGCGCGGACATCCGGGCCACCGACCACCCCGGCTGGCTGATCTGGCGCGACGGGGTGCCCGGCGGCGAGAAGCTCTCCGACGTGGCCGCCCGGGTGGACGCCTTCCTGGCCGGCCTCAACGAGGAGCACGGCGTCCCGGAGCCGGACACCACCGTGATGCACTGCGCCGACCGGGACGTGGTCCTGTTCGCGCACGGCCACCTGCTGCGCATCCTGGCCGCCCGCTGGCTGGGTCTGCCGCCCGAGTTCGCCCAGCGGTTCAAGCTCGGTACGGCCGCGCTCTGCGTGCTGTCCTGGGAGTACGGCGCGCCGGCGGTGGAGATCTGGAACGACCTGTCCCACCTGGACGGTCCGACCGCCGGGCACTGACCCCGGGCGGGCGCCGACCGCGCCGGTCCCCGGTCCGTCGACCGCGCCGGTCCCCGGTCCGTCGGGCGGCCCGGGGCTTCTCCCGGGGGCCTGCCCGGGCCCTGTGCGGGTCCTACGCGGCCGCCGCCCGGTCGTAATCGGTCAGGAACCGGCGCACCTCGGGCACCGCGACGTGCCGGCGCAGCCGTCCCGCGGTGTCCGCGAGCATGCTCCGGATCCGGGCCGAACCGACGGCGTCGAACAGCGCGACGGCGGCCGAGCCGTGGTGCGCCGCGCCCGCCAGGTCCCCGCGGCCGAGCCGGTCGTGGGCCAGCTCGGCGGTGTACAGCACCCGGTTGCGGAGGAAGTGCGGCTCCTGGAGCGTTATCGCCAGCACGGCCTGCTCGCTGGCGCGGTCCCAGTCGCCGAGCGCCGACCAGCACTGCGACTGGAGCCCGGCGATCTCGGCCTCGCCGAAGAAGGACATCCACTCCGGGTCCCGCGCACCGGGGCCCCGGTCGAACAGGGCGTACGCCCGGCCGAGGGCGCGCTCGCAGGAGGCGCGGTCCTGGAGCAGGGCCCACGCACCGGCCTCGCGCATGGTCAGCAGGGCGAGCAGCCGCTCGGAGTCCAGCTCCCGGGCGGCGACCTGCCCGGCCTGGGCGGCGCGCAGCGCCTCGCGCGGGCGGCCGGCGTCCCGGGCGAGGAAGGCGCTGTTGCAGAAGACGTGCGCCTCCAGCCCGGAGTCCCCGGCCATCCGGGCGGTGGCGAGCGCCTCGGAGTAGAACGAGCGGGCGTCCGCGAGACGGTTCGAGTCATGGGCCAACCAGCCGACGGAGATGGCGAGTTCACCCGCCCCGGCCTGGAGCCGGCGCTCCGTCTCGGCGCTGTACTCGCACTCGTTGAGCAACACGTAGGCGTTGCGCAGCGACCGCCCGGCGAGCTCGTACAGGGCGTCGGCGCCGTGCGCGTCGTCGGCCAGCCGGATCTCCCGGACGGCCTGCTCGACGCCGAACACCTCGGCGGCGCCGACCCGGCGCGACGGCGCCACCGGCCCGGGGCGGCCGGGCACCAGCGGTTCGCCGCCGAGCAGCGACGGTGCGGTGAACTCCGCACCGGGGAAGGCACCTCGGGCGGTGAGCGCACCGGAGGCGCCGTCGGCACCGGCCTGCCGGCCGGCGGCCGATGCGGGTCGGTCGATGCCGATCACGGCGGCCAGCGCGGTGGTGCCGCCGGCCAGGAACGTACGGCGACGCACGTCGTCGTTCTCCTCGTCGAGATAGGGCGATCCATCGGGCCCCCGGGGCGCCGTCCCGGGACTCGGCCACGGGGGCCCGTCCGGAGCGGCTGGATCCGCGTACGGCGAGGCAGCGTACGGGAGTTGAGTGGAGAGTGGTGAGCGCGGGGCGGGCGGGGGCGGGAACGTCGGGTGGAGCGGAGGTGGTTCGCTCCACCCGCCGGATCCGGCCACCGGGCGGCGGCGGACGGAGGTCCGGGGGGCGAAGCCGAGGTCGGTGAGCGTGCGGTCCGGCCACATGTGCCGGAACACCCGCTCGTAGGCGTAGTTGGGGCAGCGGATCTCACCGGATTCGACCCGTCCGACGTAGCGGGCGTCGCAGGACACGTGCTCGCCGATCTCGCGGGCGGCCCTGCGGACGGCCGTGGCGAACTCGCCGGGTGAACGGTCGCCGCGCAGCGCGCGCATCACGGGGTTGGGGGACGGTCGGTTCGGCTCGGCCGGTGGGGTGGCTGCCATGGCGCCGAGAGTACTCGGAGTCACCGAGCGGCCACATTCGGTTGGCCGGACATTCAATGTCAATGCAGGGTAAAAGGGGCGATGTTGCTGGGTATCCGCCATGAAATGCCATGCCTTGCTGTAATGCGCCCCGTGGCCTGCGGCGCTGGCCCCGCGTTGTCCTGGTACGCGGAAAAAGCCCATGCCGTCGCCCCGGCCCGTCCCAGCCCGGCGGCCCCGCCCAACGGCTGTGCTTCCGGACCGACGAGGTACAGGAGAGCCCATGATGGCCACCGGACTGCCGCAGTACCGACCCGTCCGCGGGGGAGTGCTCGCCGGCGCCGCTCCCGCCCTGCTCCCCGAACCCGCCGACGACCGGCGCCCCGGCCGGGGACCGGTCGAGGGCGGCCGCACCCCCTGCGGCGGCCGCCGCCGCGAGCGCACGACCCCCGACGAGGGGACCTCCGTCACCGCCTGCGACACCGTGACCGTCGCCCTGCGGCACGGCCTGGAAGCCGTCGACATCCTGAGACTGCGCCGCGCCTGCGGAGCCGTCCTGCAGAGCCGCAACGGCAGCACCGTCTCCTTCCTCGTCCCGGCCGGCACCTGGGAGACCTGGCACCTGCCCGGCAGCTCCTGTACCGCGGGCGCGCTCGTGCCCGCCACCACCGACCCGCGCTGGGTGATCCCGCCCTCCGGCGCCGGCCGCACCGCACGCCCCACCGACGCCTGGGTGCTCCGCTCCGCCCTCTGCGAGGCCGCCTGCACGCTCACCGCAGGCGGCCTCGGCCCGTTCTAGCGGGCGTGCCGCGCGGATCCCGCCGGGCCCCCAACCTCCGGCCGGGTCCCCGGGGCACGCCCCTGACCTGTGGGTGTTCCACCCCGACGGCGATAATGGCCGGTATGGGACGAAGCAGCAGAGCCGCGCGCGGCCCGGAACCGGCGGCCACCACCGGACCGGACGGACGCACCCACGCCCAGGGCCCGCTCAGCCGCCCCGTCGGCTCCGGCCTCGCCGAACTGCGCCCCGACCGCGACCGCCCCGCCGCCTGGTCGCTGCTGATCGACGGCGCCCCGCAGTCCCTCGTCGACCTCGCCGACCCCACCCACCTCGGCTTCGAGTACCAGCGCCGGCTCGGCCACCTGATCGACCTGGTCGCCCCGCCCGGCCGCCCGCTCACCGTCCTGCACCTCGGCGGCGGCGCCCTCACCCTGGCCCGCTACACCGCCGCGACCCGGCCGCGCTCCCGCCAGCAGGTCGCCGAGATCGACACCGCGCTCACCGAACTCGTCCGCGCCGAACTCCCCCTGGACCGCGGCTGGCAGATCAAGGTGCGCGGCGCGGACGCCCGCAGCGTGCTGGAGCGCACTCCCGAGGACAGCGTCGACCTGGTGATCACCGACGTCTTCTCCGGGGCCCGCACCCCCGCCCACTGCACCACCGTCGAGTTCACCACCCTCGCCGCCCGGGCCCTCGCCCCCGGCGGCTGGTACGCCGCCAACATCGCCGACGGCGGCGCCCTGCCCTTCGCCCGCTCCCAGGTCGCCACCCTCGGCGCGGTCTTCCCCGAGCTGTGCCTGATCGCCGACCCCGCCGTGCTGCGCGGCAAGCGCTTCGGCAACCTCGTCCTGGCCGCCGCCCACACCCCCCTCCCGGTCGCCGACCTCACCCGCCGCGCCGCCTCGGACTCCGCCCACGCCCGGGTCGAACACGGGCGCGCCCTCACCGACTTCGCGGCCGGAGCCGTTCCGGCGACGGACGCCACGGCGGCCCCGTCCCCGGAACCGCCGCCGGGGGTGTTCCGCTGACGGCCGCGGTCCGGCGCGTCCAGCGGTGAACCCCGGCAGCGCCGTGCCGCCCGCCGCAAATCCGTTGGCGGACGACCGGATCGCGGCCGACAATGGCGCTGCCGTCCGGCCACCGACCCGAGGGGGCGCCATGGAGATCAGACCGGCCCGGCCGGACGAGGCCGCGCTGCTCACCGGCATCGCCCTGCGGTCCAAGGCGTACTGGGGCTACGGCGAGGCGTTCATGGCCGCCTGCCGGGCGGAGCTGACCGTGGACGCCGGCGTGATCGAGCGGTCGGCCACGGTGGTGGCCGAGCACGGCGGGCGGGTGCTGGGGTTCGTCTCGCTCTCCGGCGCCCCGCCGACCGGGTCGCTGGACCAGCTGTTCGTCGAGCCGGAGTCGATCGGCCGAGGCATCGGCCGCGCGCTGTTCGAGCAGGCCCGGGGCCTGGCCGTGGAGCTCGGCCTGCGCCGGCTCACCATCGACTCCGACCCGAACGCCGAGCCGTTCTACCTCGCGATGGGTGCCACCCGGGTCGGCAGCGTCCCGTCCGGCTCGATCCCGGGGCGCGAACTCCCGCTGCTGGTCCTGGACCTGGCCGTGCAGTAGGCGGGCTGCCGCTGCCGCTGCCGCTGCCGTTACCGCCGCCGCTGTCCCGGCGCGCGCCCGGCGGCGGGAGACGCCTCGGCGGCCCCGGGACGCGCGCAGCCCGACGCCGCGGCTCGACCGACCCGGGACTGTTCGCTGCCGGAGTGGCACCGAGTCCCGGGCCTTCGGTCTTCGGCCGGGCGGTGCCCCCGCCCGCGCCTCGCGATGCGCGTACCCCGGCGTCGGCCCGCTCGTTCTCCGGGTGGACGGCGGGAGTTCGAGTTCAGTGCCCGCGTGGCAGCCCGCGGTGCTTCCACATGGCCGCCCCGGTGAGCAGCAGCCCGGCGGCGATGGGGGCGAGGACGGCGGTCGCGGTGGCGGAGCCGTCATGGGAGGTGGCCGCCGTGGCGGTGTCGGCGATGGCCACCGCCGCGGGCGTCCGGCCGGGGCCGGCTCCGGCGGGGGCCGTGGAGTCCGCCGGCCGGTCGGGCTCGGCGGCGGGTCCTGCCCGGTCGACGGTCGTGGCCGTCGCCTCCTGGACCAGCGGTCCCTCCGCGGCCCGGCGCTGCCGGGGAACGGCGGGAAGGGAGTCGCCGGGTCGGCGGCGGGCGGCGGAGGACAGGCCGGCGGGTCCGCCCTCGCGGGAGGCGCGGGGGTCGTCGGGCCGGGCCCGGGCGGGGAGGGTGTCGAGGAGGCCGGAGGCGAGCGCGAAGGCGTCGGGGACGGCCGCCCGTTGGCCGGGCAGGGGAAGGCCGCCGGCCCGGATGCGTTCCTGGAGGGTGCCGCCGACCGTGCCGACCGCCCCGGTGGTCCCGTCGGCCGGGCCGTTGCCGGCCGGTTCCCCGGCGGCCCCGGGGGAGCGGTCCGGCGGGCCGCCCGCCGACGGTCTGCCCGCCGAGGGCCCGGACCCGACGGGACGCTCGGCTGACTGTCCGTCGAGGGCGGGTCCGTCGAGCACCGGCCGGTCGAGTGCCGGGGCGCCGTGCAGCGCGCGCCGGACGGCGGGCCGGGCCGGGTCCGGCGGTGGGTCGGCGGCGGCCGCGTACGCCCCGGGGGCGCCGACCCCCCAGAGTTGGGTGAGCAGGGCTCCCGCGGCGGCGACGACCCGGGGGCGGGGCAGCCACCGGGCGATCCCGCGGCGGGCACCGGCGTCGCCGCGAGGGGCGGGTTCCTGGGGCTTGGTCGCGTGATTGGCTCGCACGTGAATCGAGAACGAGCGGCCGGGTGGTGAGGTCACGCCCGCCGTCACGGACGGTCATCGCGCGGGTGGCCCCGGGGTCGGCGCTCCCGGGGCCAACGGCCGCGTGGTGGTCAGGAGTTGGGGCGCAGCGTCCAGGTGACCGTCATCACGCCGGTGACGGCGCCGTCGGCGCGGGTGATCTCGACGGTGACCGGGAACTCGGGGCGGCCGCCGGCGTCCAGCTCGGCGACGATCTCGGCGGCCGGGCGGCCGAGCACGGCGGTGGCGGTGACGTCGCCCATGGCGAGCTTCTTGTACGCGATCTCGGCGTTCACGGCGAGCGGCACGGCCCGGGACAGCTGGTCGCCGAAGGCGGCGAGCACGATGCAGCCACTGGCGGACTCGGCCAGCGTGAACATCGCGCCGGCGTGCGGGCCGCCGACGTGGTTGTGGTACGCGGGCTGGTCCGGCAGGCGGAGAACGGCCCGCTCCGGAGTGGTCTCCAGGTAGTCCAGGTTGAGGGTGTGCGCCATCGGCACGGTGTCGTCGAGCAGCTTGCCGATCGTGGGTGTGGTCATGGCGACGATGTTACTAGCCGGTAGCTTCCGGCGGCAGGGGGTAGGCCGGAAAGTCGACCCGGCGGGCACGTGTGAGGGAGCGCACATCCGGGTGGGGGGCGTGCAACTGAGGCCGTGCACAGCTGAGGGAACGCGAAAACGCCTGAGGGGCCGATCTCTTGAAGAGATCGGCCCCTCAGGCTCTGGGGTGAGTGACGGGACTCGAACCCGCGGCCACCTGGACCACAACCAGGTGCTCTACCAACTGAGCTACACCCACCATCTGTCCGGTCCGTTCCCGCTCTCGCGTTCCCGTTCCGACAGGAAGAACTCTACAGGATCCGAGAGGGTGCTCGCGCCAGGGTTTCGATCCGGCTGACGCGGGCACCTCCTCCGACCCTCCGGCGGGGTTCCGCCGGGCCGTTCCGGGAGCGGACCGGCCCGGCGGAACCGGGTTCAGTTCGCCGGGGACCGGTACTTCCCGGCGATCGCCCGCGCCGTGTCGGCGTCCGGGCCGGGCTGCGGGACGAACACCGCCTCGCGGTAGTACCGCAGTTCGTCGATGCTCTCCCGGATGTCGGCGAGCGCCCGGTGGTTGCCGCCCTTCTGCGGGCTGTTGTAGTACGCCTTCGGGTACCAGCGGCGGGCCAGCTCCTTGATCGAGGAGACGTCCACGATCCGGTAGTGCAGGTGCTTCTCCAGGGCCGGCATGTCCCGGGCCAGGAAGCCGCGGTCGGTGGCCACCGAGTTGCCGCAGAGCGGGGTCTTCCCCGCCTCCGGCACGTGCTCGCGCACGTAGGCGAGCACCCGCTCCTCGGCCTCGGCCAGGGTCACGCCCTGCTCCAGCTCCTCCAGCAGCCCGGAGGCGGTGTGCATCTCGCGCACCACCTCGGGCATGTTCGCCAGCGCCTCCGCCGGCGGCCGGATGATGACGTCCACGCCCTCGCCGAGGATGTTCAGCTCGGAGTCCGTCACCAGCACCGCGACCTCGACCAGGGCGTCCCGGTCGAGGTCGAGGCCGGTCATTTCACAGTCGATCCATACCAAACGGTCATTCACACAACTCACCCTACGGCGCGATCACGCGCCGCGGGGACCGGTGGAGCCGAGCGGGGTGCCTCGGCCTGGTGCTCCTCCGGCCCGTCGTGCGTACCGGGGCCGTCCGGGTGCTCGCCCTCCCGGCCGGCCCGGACCGCATGGCCGTCCCGTCCGGCCCGGACCTCGCGCGCCGCCCGGGCGCCCTCGGCCGAGGGCCGGCCGGCCGCCTGGCCGCGGACCTGCGGAGCCCGGGCCTGGCGACCGCGGAGCTCACCCGGCCCCGAGCCCGGCTGCCCGGCCGGGGCCGGCATCCGTCCCGCGGCCGCGCCGTGACCGCGCCCGGCCGCACCCGGCTCGTCCGCGGGCCGCTCGGCCGCGCTCCGGTGCCCCTGGCCCTGACCGCGGACCCCCGGCTGCGGGAGACCGTCCTCCGCCGCCGCGTGCTCCGCGGTGCGCGGCGGACGTCCGGTCCCCGCCCCCGGTCCGGCCTGCGCCGGAACCACCGGCGGCCGCAGCGGACCGCGCCCTGCCGCACCCTGCTGCCCGGGGTGCGACTGCTGTGCGGCCTGCTGGTGCGGGTACGGCTGACCGGCCCGGACGTGGAAGGGCTGGCCGGTCGGCGTCCCGACCTGGCCCGGACCGAACCCGCCGGGCTGGCCGTGCGCTCCCGGCTGCCCGTGACCGATCTGCTGCCCCTGCTGGCCGTGCGGCACCGGTTGCCCGTGCTGCCCGACCGCGAGCGGCGCCCCCGGACCGGCCGGGAACGGCTGCGCCGACGGCACACCGTGCGCCCCGCCGAACAGCGGCCCGCCCGCCGGCGCGACCGCGCCCGCCGGGTGCGGCAGCGCTCCGGGCAGCCGCAGGTCGCCGAGCGCACCGGCCGGCGCGCTCGGCTGCTGACCGGGACGGCGGGCCCGGTAGCTGGTCCGGTACGCGGCCGGGGAGACCCCGAGCTGGCGCCGGAAGTGCCCGCGCAGCGCCACCGGCGAACGGAACCCGCACCGGCGCGCGACGTCGTCCACCGACAGCTCCGAGGTCTCCAGCAGCCGCTGTGCCTGGAGCACCCGCTGGGTGATCAGCCACTGCAGCGGCGCGCTGCCGGTGAGCGTGCGGAACCGCCGGTCGAAGGTGCGCCGGCTCATGTACGCGCGAGCCGCCAGCACCTCGACGTCGAACTGCTGGTTGAGGTTCTCCAGCGCCCACGTGACCACCTCGGCCAGCGGGTCGTTGCCGATCTCCTCCGGTAAAGACTGATCGATGTACTGGGCCTGTCCTCCGCCGCCGCGGCGGCTCGGCACCACCAGGCGGCGGGCCAGCGCGTTGGCCGCCTCGGCGCCGTGGTCGCTGCGCACCACGTGCAGGCACAGGTCGATGCCGGCGGCGGTGCCGGCGGAGGTCAGCACGTCGCCGTCGTCGACGAACAGCTCGCGCGGGTCGACGTGGACCCGCGGGTAGCGCTTGGCCAGCGTCGGCGCGTACATCCAGTGGGTGGTCGCCGGGCGGCCGTCGAGCAGACCGGCGGCGGCCAGCACGAAGGCGCCGGTGCAGAGCCCGATGATCCGGGCGCCCTCGTGGTGGGCCTTGCGCAGGGCGGTGATCGCCTCGACCGGCGGCGGCTGGGAGATCGAGCGCCAGGCCGGAACGACGATCGTGCCGGCCCGGGCGAGCGCCTCCAGGCCGTACGGGGCGGAGAGGGTCAGGCCGCCGGTGGTGGCCAGCGGACCCTCCTCGCCGGCGCAGACCAGCAGGCGGTAGCGGGGCACCCCGGCGTCCTGGCGGTCCACGCCGAAGACGGAGAGCGGGATGGAGCTCTCGAAGATCGGGGCGCCACCGAAGATCAGCACGGCGACGGTCTCCCGGCGGCGCCGGCCGGACAGCTTGCGCGGGGCGGAGGACGTCATCGGGGTCGGGGAGCCGTTCGCGCCGGGCCCGCCGTGGCCCAGCGGGCCGTGGCCGTGGCCGGAGCCGAGGGCGAGGCCGCCGAGCGGACCGCCGCCCGGGCCGGCGGCGGGGGCGCCGTTCAGGCCCGGGGCGCCGCCGCCGTAGCCGGGGTGGCCGGAATGACCGGGGTGGCCGGCGTGGCCGGGATGGCCTCCGTACTGGCCGGGATGGGCGAGGTGCCCGGGGTGGCCGGAATGGCCCGGGTGCTCGCCGCCGTAGGGCTGGCCGGGACTGACGGGTCCTCGGCTGACGGGCTGTCCGCCGAACGACGACTGTCCGCCGAAGGCGGGCGGGCCGCCGTAGGGGGACTGGCTCCCGTAGGGCGTCGCCACGCCGTGGTCCGCGGCGGTCGGCGTCGCACCGGGACCGCCGCCGGCGCCCGCCCCGGGGGAGGGCACCGTGGAGTACGAGGAGTGCGAAGCGGCGCCCTGGGGGCCGGAGGTGCGGGTGGTGGCGATCGCGGTGGTGCCAGTGCCTCTCGCGGACCGACCCGCGCCGCCGGCCGCCGCCTGGCCGCTGTCAGGACCCGCGTCGCTCCTGCTCACCCTGCTCAAGGCGCTCAAGCCCCCTCGGTGGTGTGGTGTGGGTGGTGCGGCACTGCTGGCCAAGATCGAAATCTATCGGGTGGACCATTGCCGTTGTGACAAGTTCACCATCCGACGCTATGTCGACATGGCAATTTGGCGTGATGCATTCGATCACGAAGCGTGGCACCCGTCGACCTTTCTGGGAAGAGGGCCGGGGCAACGGTGGCTGGTTGTCGCGGGACGGTTCCTGGGGCGTCCGGCTCCGGTGCGCCCGGCCGGCTGGTCTGGGCTGCGGATTTGCCCAAGCGGGAGGGATCGGCGCGAAATTGACCGAAAATCGGCGGTGCACGAGGGGGCGCACGGGGAGAAGTCGTGCGCCTCCCAGGCTTCATCCGGCCAAGCCCAGAACGGGGGAACCGGGAACCGGACCGCCGGGTTACGGTCCTGCCGTGAACACCAGCAGCCGGCTCGAACGGGCCAACGACAACGCCGCCGCCTTCTGGCTCGCCCAAGCCCGGGTCCACGGCTGGCAGTCCCGCACCCGCCCGGGGCTGACCGCGGTCCGGTGCGCCCGGACCCCGGACGACGCGCACCGCATCGTGGTGACCCGCCCCTACGACGAACCAGCGGCCTTGGCGCAGGAGTTGGCGGACCTGATGGCCGACTGGTCGACCATACGCTGCACCGTGGAGGACCCGTACGACGGGCTCGACCTCACGGGCCTCGGGGCCACCCGGATGCCGCTCATGCCGGTGATGGTCCGGGACCCAGGACCGGTCGAAGGCGCGACCGCCGTCCTGCCCGCGGTCTCGGAGGCGCGCGGAGGCGGGGTCCTGACGGTGGATGAGGCGCGGGACGGCGACGGCTTCGCCATGGTCGAGCGGGCCATCGTGGAAGGCTTCCCGCTGCCCGCCCGACAGCCCTGGGTCCGGGGCGGAGCGCTCCCGGAGCAACTGCTGGACGTACCCGGCTGGCGGGGCTGGCTCGGCCGCGTCGACGGCGCGGTGGCGGGCACCTGCCTCACCTATGACGACGGCCGGGCCACCGGCGTGTACTGGGTCGCCACCCTGCCCGACCGGCGCGGCCGGGGCGTGGCCGGCGCCGTCCTCCGGACCGCGCTGGCCCACGCACACCCGGACCGCCCGGCCACCCTGGTCGCCACCTCGCTCGGCGAACCGCTCTACCGCAAGCTCGGCTTCGTCGAGCAGGCCCGCACCTGCTGGTGGACCCGCACGTCGGCGGCGCCGGTGGGGTAGCCGGAGCGGGGCGGGGCGGTGGCTTCCGGGTGCGGGTGCCGGGCGGTGGGCGGCGGGCAGGGGCGCGGTGGCGCTGGGGTGCGGTGGGGACGGCGGGATGTGAAGGGGGCGGCCGGGCGCTACTGGGCGGCCGCCACGGCGGCTGCGGACGCGGTGGTCGCCGAGCGCGATGCGGAAGACGCGGACGATGCCGTGCCGGGCGCAGCGGTGAGGGCGACCGGGGCGGGTGCGGCGCCGTCGGGCCTCGGGCGGACGGTCGCGGCTGCGGTCGTGGCTCTGGCCGGCGCTGCGGCCGTCGCTGCGATCGGTGCGGGGCGGAGGCCGTCCGAGGCCGGGCCCGGTCTGCCGGCCGCACGGGTCCCGGAGTCCGCTCCGGGGTCCGTGCGGGCCTCGGCGATCACGGCAAACCCGCCTGATCGGTTTCGGACACCGGGCCCGCCCGCGGGGGCCCGCTCGCCGGCCGGCCCGGCCGTTGCGGAAACGGATGCGCTCGGGCCGTCCAGGGCGGCCATCGCGGGATGTGCGCCGGACCGTGCGCCGACCAGCGCCGTCGCGTAGCCCGGCATCCCCGCTGCCGTCTTCCGGAGCGGCCCGTCGGAGCGGAGGCCCGGTCGGGGCGAGGGCGCGTTCCGTGCGGCGAGGACCTGGCCGACCGCCTCCGGCAGACCGGCCGCCTTCAGCGTCGGCCGGTAGCCGCTCTCCGCCCACGGCCGCCCGTGGTGCAGCCAGACGCTGCGCAGCCCGGTCAGTTCGGCACCGGCGATGTCGGCGGGTGCGTGGTCCCCGATCATCCAGGTGTGTTCGGCCCAGTCCCCGGTGGGTGCGACGCCGCACCGTTGGGCGGCCATCTCGAAGATCAGCGGGTCCGGTTTGACGCAGTCGGCCTCCTCGGAGATGACCCAGCCGTCGACCAGCGGGCCCAGTCCGGTCCGCCGGATCTTCTCCAACTGCGGCCGGGTGCCGCCGTTGCTGACGATCCCGAGCGTCCACCCGGCCGCCCGGGCGGCTCGCAGCGCCTCGATGTTTCTGGGCGGGCAGTGGATGTGGGAGTTGATGCCGCGTCGGTAGTGGGCAATCAGGAAGTCGGCCGAGACGTCCAGCCCGTAGCGGCGCCGGACCGCCGACAGTACGGTGCTGCGCGGAACGTATCCGCCGCCGTCGAGGGTGACGAACCACTCGAGGTCGCCCGGCGGGAGATCGTGTTCGGACAGGAAGTCCTGCGCCCAGGCCCGATAGGCGGCGTCCCGGGGCAACAGGGTGTTGTCGAGGTCGAACAGGAGCAGGGGCATGCCAAGCATGGTGCCAGCGGCCGAGCCTATGCACCTGGCAAATGCCAGACGGCGTCGCGAAGCCGTACGGAGTGGCCGAAACGGCCTCCGTACGCCTGCGGCGGGCGGTGACGCGCGGGCCGTCCGGGGCTGTTGGGGCAGGTCGGACGTCACGGTTCGCGACGCGCCGCAACGGATCGTCGCCGATCCATGACAGTCCGGTCACGGTGTCCCGTGGGGCTGTTGCGCCGCCCGGTCCGCTCAGTCAAGCTCCAGGGAACCTCCTTTCCGGAGGGGGCGCGATCGCCTGTGGGCGGGGCGCACTGCCTCGGCGGGCGCATCCCCCTTTCGCGGGAACAACGTCGCTCAGGGGCTTCCTCGCTGGGCGGGGCCCCAGGCCCGTCGTACTCTGAAAGGAACAGGTCACATACGGTGCTGCGCGGCGCAGACCGACGTCATCCCGTGGGCGGGCCTGCTGCCCGGGCAGCGTTGTTCTCCTCTCCTGTCGGCCCCTCTCCATCGAAGAGCCGTGAGCCATGGCTGGTTTTGAGCCTCCCCGACCGGTCGAACCGGACACGCCCCGCAGCGTGGGCCCGGCGGGCGGGTCTGCCTGCGACCGTCCCGACGGACCGGCCGAAGTCCGCGCCGACCGGCGCGGTGACGACGGCCGTGATCGCCGCAGTGGCCGCCTCGGTGAGGGCCGCGAAGGCGGTCCCGACGACGACCGTGACGACGGCCGCGACGGTGGCCACGACGCTGGCCACGGCGACGGTCGCCGGGACGGCGGCGCGGGCGGGTCTGTCGGCCCGCGAGCCGATGAACGAGTCGATGGACGAGCTGACGCGCGCGCCGAGGCCCCGGGTCGCGTCCCGGGCGTACGGACGGGACGCGAGCGAGCCGACGCCGCCGAGGAACCCGATGCGGCCGGAGCGGCCCGCGCGGTCCAGCCGACCGGCGTGGCCCGGCCGACCGGCGTGGCGCAGCCGACCGACGCCCGGCCGGCCGAGCCAGGGGAGTCCGGCCCGGGGCGTGACGGCCCGCCGGGCTTCGCGCGCGCTCTTCGCGGCCTCGCCCGTCGGGGCAGCCTCGCCCGCCGTGAGCGCCAGGGGCCCCGCCAGCGGCGTGGCGAACCCCCGGCCGACCCTGCCGGGTCTCCGGTGACGGGCCGCCTGGGCCCGGGCGCCGAGCGTCCGGAGGCGGCTGCCGGCGCGGCCGGCCCGATGGGTGGCCACGCCGAGCCGTCCGGGCAGGAAGCCCCGGCGCCGTCCCTCGACCCGGTGTTCCAGCACGGTGTGGTGGTCGGCTTCGACGGCTCGCTGTCGAGCGAGCGCGCTCTCGCCTACGCCGTCGGCATGGCGCGCCGTTCGCAGTGCGGTCTGGTGATCGTGCACGTCGCCAACCGTCTGCCCGCCACTGTCTGGGCAGGCTGCGAGCCACCCGTCTTCGTCGACCTCCCCGACCACCGGACCGAGGTCCTCGGACTGGAGCTCGCCTGCGCGGACTTCCTCACCGGGGTGCCGTGGATCCTGGTCGAGCGCGGCGGGGACATCTGCCACGAGATCGAGGAGGTCGGTCGTGAGTACGCCGCCGACGCGATCGTCGTCGGCACGACGCACGGCCTGCTCGGCAAGATCTTCGGCTCGGTCTCCGGACGGCTGGCGCGGCGGGCCAACCGTCCGGTGATCGTGATCCCCTGAGGCCTCTCGTTCCCGAGGCTTCTCACGAAGCCTCCCCGAGGTCTCCTCCTGCTGCCTCCTCCATCGTCGGGCTCCCCAACTCTGTGCGCGGGGAAGCGCGTTGAGTGGTACGTGACCCGGTGGGCGCGGCTCAGGAGGTGACCATCAGGGTGTGGTCGTCACGAACCGACGCCGAGTTCCCGGGCGATGAGCATGCGCTGGACCTCGGACGTGCCCTCCCCGATTTCCAGGATCTTGCAGTCGCGCCAGAAGCGGGCGACCGGGAATTCGTTCATGAAGCCGTACCCGCCGTGGATCTGGGTCGCCTCGCGGGCGTTGTCGACGGCGGCCTCGGACGAGTACAGCTTCGCGATCGCGGCCTCCTTCTTGAACGGTTCACCGTGCAGCAGCCGGGAAGCGGCGTCCCGCCAGGCCAGGCGGGAGGTGTGGGCGCGCAGCTCCATGTCGGCAAGCTTGAACTGGATGGCCTGGTTGGCGCCGATCGGCCGGCCGAAGGCCCGGCGCTCGCCGGCGTACTTCACGGACTCGTCGACGCAGCCCTGGGCCAGGCCGGTGGCCAGGGCCGCGATCGCGATGCGGCCCTCGTCGAGGATCCGCAGGAACTGGGCGTAGCCTCGGCCACGCTCGCCCAGCAGGTTGGCCGCGGGAACGCGGCAGTCGGTAAAGGACAGTTCGCGGGTGTCGGATGCGTTCCACCCGACCTTCGAATACTTCTTCGAGACCTGGAATCCGGGGGTCCCGGTGGGCACGATGATGGAGGAGATCTCCCGCACAGGCGAGCGCAATTCGCCCTCTTCACTCGAACGAGCGATCGGTTCGGTGAGTGCGGTGACGGTGACCAGACCGGTGATGTCGGTACCGGAGTTGGTGATGAAGCACTTGGTCCCGTTGATGACCCACTCGTCGGTGGCCTCGTCGTAGCGCGCCGTGGTGCGGGTGGCCCCCGCGTCCGACCCGCCCTCCGGCTCGGTGAGGCCGAAGGCGCCGAGCAGTTCGCCGGAGGTCAGCCGGGGCAGCCACTCGCGCTTCTGCTCCTCGGTGCCGAACCGGTGGATCGGCATCGCGCCGAGCGAGACGGCGGCCTCCAGGGTGATCGCCACCGAGGAGTCGACGCGGGCGAGTTCCTCCAGGGCGAGGCCCAGGGCGAAGTAGTCCCCGCCCATGCCGCCGTACTCCTCCGGGAAGGGCAGGCCGAAGAGCCCCATCCGCCCCATCTCCCGGACGATCTCGTAGGGGAACTCCTCCCGCTCGTAGAACCCGCCGATCTTCGGCGCCACCACGTCCTGGGCGAACTCGGCGACGGTGCGCCGCAGTTCCTCGTACTCGCTGCTGAGCCTGTGGTCGAGCATGGTGATCCTCCTGGCGCCCGGCCGGGTCGGCCGCGGACGTGAGCGGGGTGACCGGCGCCCGTCGGACGGTGTGACGGACGCGCGGTGTGATGTGAGGGACGGGTGTCGGGCGGTGCGGGTGGTGCGCGGCGCCGGCCGGGTTGCGGGCGGTCGGCGCCGGGACGGGTGCGGGCGGGTCAGCTCCCGGTGGAGCCGAGCAGCGCCTGGACGGCGCGGGAGGGACTCGGGCGGCCGAGGCGCTCGGCCATCCAGCCGCTGGTCGCGACGAGCGCGCGCAGGTCGACGCCGGTCCGGATGCCGAGCCCGTGCAGCATCCAGACCAGGTCCTCGGTGGCCAGGTTGCCGGTGGCGCTCTTCGCGTACGGGCAGCCGCCCAGGCCGCCCGCCGAGGCGTCCACCGTGGTGACGCCCTCGCGCAGTGCCGCCAGGGTGTTGCTGAGCGCCTGGCCGTAGGTGTCGTGGAAGTGCACCGCGAGCCGGTCGACCGGGACGCCGGCCCGCTCGAAACCCGCCAGCAGGGCGGTGACCTGGCCCGGAGTGGCCACCCCGATGGTGTCGCCGAGGCTCAGCTCCGCGCAGCCCTGCTCCAGCAGCTGCACGCCGTACCGGACCACCTGGTCGACCGGGACGGGGCCCTCCCACGGGTCGCCGAAGCACATCGAGAGGTAGCCGCGGACCGCGACCCCGGCCTTGGTGGCCCGGGCCACGACCGGGCGGAACATCGCCATGGCCTCGTCCGCCGAGCGGTTGAGGTTGCGGCGGGCGAAGGTTTCGGTGGCGCTGGCGAACACCGCGATGTCGGAGGCGCGGTGGGCGAGCGCGCGGTCCAGGCCGCGCTCGTTGGGCACCAGCACCGGCAGCCGCAGGCCGGGGTGGCGCTCCGGCAGGCCGGCGAGCCGGGGGAACAGCTCCTCCGCGTCGGCCAGCTGCGGTACCCATTTCGGGTGAACGAAGCTGGTGGCCTCGACGGTGCGCAGCCCGGCGGCCGCGAGCCGGGCGATGAACTCGGCCTTCACCTCGACCGGCACCGAGGACTTCTCGTTCTGCAGGCCGTCGCGCGGTCCGACCTCGTGGATCCGGACCGCCTCGGGCAGGCCGGGGGCGCGGACCGGGTCGGGCAGGCCCAGGTCGAGGGCGTCGGGCTCGCGGGCGGGGGCGGTCACGACCGGACCTCCGCGGGCTCGGCGGGGGCGGCGACCGGGTCGGCCGCCGCGTCCTCGCCCGCCGCGTCCTCGACCGGGGTGACCACGACCAGCAGGTCCTCCATCGCGACGGTGGCGCCGGCGGCGGCCCGCAGTTCGCTCACCACGCCGTCGTGCGGCGCGGCGATCACGTGTTCCATCTTCATGGCCTCCAGCACGAGCAGGGGCTGCCCCTTGCGGACCGTCTCGCCCGCCGTGGTCTTGACGACGGTCACGGTGCCGGGCATCGGGGCGGTGAGGGCTCCGTGGTGCGCCCCGGCCCCGGCGGCGCTCTCGACGACCGGGTCGTAGGCGTGCAGCGGCCAGGCGTCGCCCTCGATGCCGAGCCAGGTCACCGGTCCGGCGGCGAGGCCGGGGGTGGCGTCGGTGGCCAGCGAGAACGTGGTGCGGAGGCCGTCGACGGTCAGGTGCAGCCGGTCGCCGGCCAGGGTCGCGCGGGCGCGGTGCGCGGCGCCCTCGTCGAGCCGGAGCTCCACCTCGCGGGTGGTCCCGGCGGAATTGTCAGTGGCATCGGCTACGTTGCCCGCAGTGATCGAACGGATGCGCACCGCCACCGGGTCCTGGCCGGGGGTACGGAGTCGGTGGGTGGTCCAGGCGGGGGTGCCGCCCAGGCGCCAGCCGGAGGGAAGGGAGAACGGGTCGGTCCAGCCGTCGGGGTCGGCGGCCGGGGTGAGTTCCAGGTGCCGTGCCAGTGCGGCCGCGTAGTAGAGGAGGTGAGCGGGTGACGGCGCTTCGACCGCCGAGGTCGGGTCCGCCGCGGCCGCGTCCGGGGTGATCGCGTTCGCGGGGGAGTGCGGCGAGGTGAGCAGGGCCGGCTGCTCCTGGGCCGTCCGCTCCACCAGGCCGGTGTCCAATCGGCCGGCGGCGACCTCGGGGTGTGCGAGCAGTCGGCGCAGGAAGCCGGTGTTGGTGGTGATGCCCAGGATGCGGGTGTCGGCCAGCGCCGCGCGGAGCCGGCGCAGCGCGGTCGGGCGGTCGGGCCCGTACGCGATGACCTTGGCGAGCATGGGGTCGTAGGCGCTGGTGACGACGGTTCCGGCGGCCACTCCGGAGTCGACGCGGATGCCCTCGCCCCGGGGCTCGTCCAGGGTGAGGATGCGGCCGCCGGTGGGCAGGAAGTCCCGTTCCGGGTCCTCGGCACAGATGCGGGCCTCGATGGCGTGGCCCAGGAAGGAGACGTCGGACTGGGTGAAGGAGAGCGGTTCGCCGGCGGCGACGCGCACCTGCCACTCGACCAGGTCGAGCCGGGCCGAGTCCGCGCCGACCGCGACGGCGAGTTCGGTGACGGGGTGTTCCACCTGGAGACGGGTGTTCATCTCCATGAAGAAGAAGTCCCGAACCCCCTCGGCGTCGGAGGCGGCGGCGGGGGCGTCCGGGTCGATGCCGGGGACGATGAACTCCACGGTGCCGGCGCCGGTGTAGCCGCAGGACTCCGCGGCGCGGACGGCCGCGGCGCCCATCGCGGCGCGGGTCTCGGCATTGAGGAGAACGGAGGGAGCCTCTTCGATCACTTTCTGGTGGCGGCGCTGCAGGCTGCACTCGCGCTCGCCGAGGTGGACGGTGGTGCCGTGGGCGTCGGCCAGCACCTGCACTTCGATGTGGCGCGGCCGGTCGACCCAGCGCTCCAGCAGCAGGGTGTCGTCGCCGAAGGCGGTGCGGGCGACGCGGCGGGCGGCGGCGATCTCGGTGGGCAGGTCGGCGCGGTCCCGCACGAGCCGCATGCCCTTGCCGCCACCGCCGGCGGACGGCTTGAGCAGTACCGGGTAGCCGATCTCGTCGGCGGCGGCGACGAGTTGATCGTCGGTGGGCGCGGTGGCCTGGCTGCCGGGGACCACCGGGACACCTGCGGCCCGGACGGCCTCCTTGGCGTTGATCTTGTCGCCCATCAGCTCGACCGCACCGGGAGGAGGCCCGATGAAGGCGAGGCCCGCGTCGGCGCAGGCGCGGGCGAAGCCGGGGTTCTCGGCGAGGAAGCCGTAGCCGGGGTGGACGGCCTGGGCGCCGGTGCGGCGGGCGGCGTCGAGGATCCGGTCGGTCCGCAGGTAGGTCTCGGCCGCCGAGCTGTCGCTGCGGTCGGCCGGGCCGAGCCGGACCGCGACATCGGCCTCGCGGACGTGCGGCGCGTCGGCGTCCGCGTCGCTGAACACGGCGACCGAGCGGATGCCGAGCCGCCGCAGGGTGCGGATCACCCGGAGGGCGATCTCGCCGCGGTTGGCGACCAGAACTGTGTCGAACATGGGAGGCGTTCCTCCGGGTCGAGGGGAGCCGTACGAAGGAGGTGGCGGTGGGCGGTCGGGGGGGGGGGCCCCGGGGGCCCCCCCACGCCTCGTGCACCCGCGACAGCAGGAAGATCTCGTAGTCCATGCTCAGCCCGAAGACGATCGCGAACATCATCATCGGCACGTAGCTCTCGATCGGCACCTTCCCCTCCACCCCCAGCGCCGGCCCGCCCCAGCCCCACTGGAAGACCGCCACCACCACCCCGTACGAGGCGGCGATCGACAGCAGGTTGAGCACCGCGGCCTTGACCGCGACCAGCGGGCCGCGGAAGACCAGCAGGATGATCAGGAAGGCCAGCCCGACCACCACCACGATGATCAGCAGCAGCCGGCTCGACACGATGTCCAGGAAGTCGACCTGCGCCGCCGTGTTGCCGGTCACGTACGTCTTCGCGCCCGTGCCGGCCACCGCGTCCGGCAGCACGGTGTCCGCCAGCCGGTTCACCAGGTCGGTGGTGGCCCGGTCCTGCGGGGCGCTCGCCGGGATCACGGTGCCGAACAGCACCGCGCCGTCCGGGCTGGTCTGCAGCGGGGTGCTGCTCGCCGCGCCGGGCAGGCCGGTGAGCGCCTGCTGCACCGAGGCCGACAGCCCCGCCCGCGCCTCGGCGGGCACGGCGCTCTGGTCGACCACCACCGTCAGCGGCCCGTTCGAGCCCGGCCCGAAGGCCTGGGACATCAGGTCGTAGGCCCGCCGGTCGGTGAAGTCGGTGGAGTCCGCGCCGTCACCGATGTGGCCCAGCTGGATGGAGAACAGCGGGATCGACAGCACCACGAGCACCGCCACCCCGGCCACCAGGTACCGCCACGGCCGCGCCTGCACCCGCCGGGCGTACCGGTGCCAGGCCCCGCCCTCCACGTCCCCGCCGGCCTCCGCGACCGGACGGCGCACCGCGAACCGGTCCATCCGGCGCCCGATCAGCCCCATCAGCGCCGGCAGCAGGGTCAGCGCCCCGAGCACCGCCGACACCACCGTGATGCCCGCCGCCGCCCCCAGCTTGGCGATGAAGGAGATCCCCGACACCGACAGCCCGGACAACGCGACGATCACGGTGCAGCCGGAGACCAGCACCGCCCGCCCGCTGGTGGCCACCGCCTGCCCGGCGGAGGCCACCGGATCCACCCCGTCCATCAGGTTCTGCCGGTGACGGGTCAGCAGGAACAGCGCGTAGTCGATCCCCACCCCGATGCCGATCATCGTCGCCAGCGTCGGCGCCACCGTCGCGAACGTGGACAGCGCCGCGACCAGCCCCAGCATCCCCAGGCCCACCACCGCCGCGAACAGCGCCGTCAGCAGCGGCAGCCCGGCCGCGATCGCACTGCCGAACCCCACCAGCAGCACCACGACCGCCACCGCGAAGCCGATCACCTCGCTGGAACGGTCGTCCGGCGCCGGCCGGGCCAGCTCGCCCAGCGGCCCCCCGTACTCCACCTGCACCCCGGCCGCCCGCAGCGGCTCCACCGCCGCGTCCACCCCCGGCAGGTAGTCCTTGCCCAGCAGGGTCGGGTTGGTGTCGAACCGTACGGTGAAGTACCCGGTCAGCCCGTCGGCGGACAGCGGCCCGCCCGGCGGCGGGCTCTGCCCCGGCGGCGGCAGCGGACTCTGCACCGACAGCACGTGCGGCAACTGCTGGAGCGAGGCCGCCGCCTGGGCGATCTGCGGCTGGAACCCCGTCAGCGGCGCCGCGTCGTGCAGCACCACCTGGGAACTGGTGCCCGCCGCGGCCGGCTCGTGCGCCTGCAGGACGTCCCGGCCCTGCTGCGACTGGGTGCCGGGCAGCGAGAAGTCGTCCGAGTAGGCGCCGCCCACCGACTTGTTGGCGGCCTGGATGCCGGCCAGGGCGATCAGCCACAGCACGATCACGATCAGCGAGTGGCGCGCGCACCACTCGCCCAGGCGGCGCAGCGCCGAGCGCCGGGCCGGCGCCGCGGCGGCCGGCGAGGGGGCGGGACGGGCGGACGGCGGCATGGAAGGCTCCCGGGTCTCCTGCACGGCGGTGCGCCGATCGGCGCAGTCTTCCCGGCCGCCCCGCGCCGCCCACCGGTACCGGCGGGTAGTCGCCCCTACGGCCCCGGCCCCCCCCCCGCGCGGGGGCGTGGCCGCCGGCCCGGGGGCGGCGGGGGCCGGGGCGGGGCGGGGCGGGGCGGGCTGGGGCGGGCGGGGGCGCCCCGG